>CAXGCE010000065.1:0-8043 GCA_964007795.1 uncultured Alphaproteobacteria bacterium
CTGTGCAAGGCCCTTATCGATGAGGCAGAGTTTTGCCGTTGTACCGCCGATGTCGAGAGACAGAACCTCGTCGAGTCCGGCCCGACGTGCAATTTGTGCGGCAAGGATCGCACCGCCCGCGGGCCCTGACTCCACAAGTCGAATCGGAAAACGCATCGCGGTATCTATCGTGCACATGCCGCCACCGGCGGTCATGATCATAATGGGACAGCGCAGACCGTCCTGTGAAAATCCCACCGCGAACCGCTCAAGGTAATCCTTCATGAGCGGTTGGATGTACGCGTTGGCAACGGTTGTTGAAAGCCGATCAAACTCCCGTGCTTCAGGGCTGACCTCCGAAGATATTGAGACTGCCAGTTGAGGACGTTTTTTATTCAGGACCTCCCGAAGTGCCTTTTCATGGAGCGGGTTGGCGTATGAATGGAGCAGGCAGATAGCGAGTGCTTCAGCACCACATGCGTCGATGCTTGAAATCAGATCATCGATAGACGCGTCATCCAATGGGATAAGGACGTTTCCACTGACATCAATACGTTCCCTGACCGTAAACGACCGCTCTCTCGGAACCAGGGGTTCAGTCTTGTTGAGGTTGATGTCGTATTGCGAATATCGGCGCTCGTAGCCGATCTCCAGAATATCCCTGAATCCTTCGGTCGTAATAGTGGCGACACGCGCACCCTGTCGCTCAATCAACGCATTGGTTGCAAGCGTAGTGCCGTGGATAAACCCGCTGACCTCGTCGAGGCTGCAACCAGATTGCTGCGTGACTTGTTTTGTACCTTCCCGGGCCCCGTCTGCAGGATTAGCGGCGGTAGTAAGGTTCTTGTTCGACGCAAGGATTCTGTCCTGACCGCGGACAAGCACGGTATCGGTAAAGGTGCCGCCAATGTCAGCACCGACGCGAAAATTGGTCATTTAGCCGGCCACCTCTAAGTCCTGGGTCGGCTCTTGCCACAGAACATTCGGCGTCTCTTTCGGCCGACGCTTCCGTAATTCTTTTCGCTGTGCCTCAGTCGCTGCCTGATCCACAGTCCAACGTTCAGTATCAATACATACGCCATAATCGCCAAAGGCCAGTGCGGCGCTGACCAATTCATTACGAACGTCCTTCAACACCTTGTCCGGGTCACGGTCCAGAGGATCGCCCCAGCCGCCGCCGCCCGCCAGTTCGTGACGGAATACCGTGCCCTTTAGTATATTCATGGTTAGTTTGCTTTCGAGAGGCTCATTTTCAGCCTGCGGATTCATGAAGTTGGCCGATGCTTTTCCTGGATAACCGCCATATAAGCCGTAGGGCCTAATTTTTCGACGGTCCGAACGGACCTGCAATACCGCTTCCCGCTCAAGAAACTTGTAATCCCGACGATAGGGCGCACCGCCCCGGAACTTACCCGGACCAGCCCGGTCTGGCACGAATTCGTATGAAAGAATTTGCATGGGCTGCTCTGTTTCAATTACTTCGATGGATTGAGAAGCCATATTAGCAAACATATTAGAATTGCCTTGCCAGCCGTCCGCCCATGGCCGGCCGCCATGTGTGCCACAAGAAAAATCTACATATATGAAAGGCTTGCGCTCGTCATCATAACCACCGATGGATACACCTGTATTACCGCCGTCGGATGCGGCACAGACCCGCTCGGGCAGCATCATCGCCAAAACGCCAAACATGCAGTCGCCCATTCGAAACCCAGTGAGCCCCCGGGCCGCACAGGCCGCTGGCAGCACCATATTGGCAATCGTCCCGGGCGGAGCAATCACTTTGATCACGCGGAACACACCTTCATTCGATGGGATATTCAACGGCAACACAGAGCGGATGCCGGCGACGGAATGAGCGACGGTAAAGGACAGGGAGTTGTTAATTGCACCCTTTACCTGTTCTGAACTTCCAGTCCAATCCACGGTAATTTCCTCGCCAGTTTTCGTCAGGGTCACGAATAGGCGTATGGGACGGTCCAAATCGATGCCGTCGTCATCAATCCAATCTTCAAAACTCCACTGCCCATCAGGCAGTTCTGCAATGGCGGCGCGGGTCAGACGTTCGGCGTAATCAATTACCTCTCCCATATACAGAGCCACTTTTTCCGAGCCATAGCGCTCCAGCAATTCAGCGAACTGTGTCTCGGCAATGTGGCACGCTGCCAATTGTGCCCGCAGATCACCTAGCACCTGTATTGGAATGCGGACGTTTTTTTCAATCAAGGACCACATTGTTTCGTTACGTTTGCCCTGGTCGAACAACTTCAGCGGCGGAATCCGTAGGCCTTCCTGATAGATCTCTGTTGAATCGGAGGCGTTGGAACCAGGGACACGGCCGCCCACGTCGGAATGATGGCTTATCGTGGCGGCAAAGGCGACGCGCTTGCCCTCGTGATACAGTGGCTGAAAGATAAAAATATCAGGCAAATGCATACCGCCATCAAACGGGTCATTCAGGATAAACATATCGCCGGGGTGAATGTCACCTGCGAAGCGCTCCACCACGACTGCGAGGGCGGCCGGTATGGATCCTAAATGCCCTGGCAACGTCAATCCCTGGGCTACCATTTTGCCATTGGCATCTGCCAAAGCAGTAGAAAAATCCATATTGTCCCGCAGAACACCGGAATAAGTGGTCCGGCAGATCGTCACGGCCATTTCATCGCCTATGGCAAATATTGCATTCTTGAACAGTTCAAATTCGATAGGGTCTTCGATTTTGGCCATTGTTTTTAGATCCCTCCAAGATTGGGCCTTAAACTTTGCCGGCGTAACAGCGTTTCGTCTAGTCCAAATGTCGGTTAGGCTGTCGTAATGAATAAGCCCATTATTCTATACGAAAACATGCGCACCGTGGTGTATGTCCCGTTCTACATGGCCATCGAACGGGGCGATTGGGCCGCAATGGGCATTGACGTCGCCGTTGAATTGTCGGCTAGCACGTCGGAAACTGCTCAAGGTCTAATTGACGGCCGGGTCGATGTGGCGTGGGGGGGGCCCATGCGGGTAATGCTCCATCACGATCGAGATCGCGACTGTCCGCTGGTCTGTTTCGCCCAAGTTGTCGCGCGGGATCCATCAATAATTGTGGGACGAGAAGAAAACGACCAATTTCACTTTGCCAATTTAGTGGGCAAGCGGGTCGGTGTTGTTTCAGAAGTACCCACGCCTTGGATGACCCTACAGGACGATCTCGGACGCACCGGCATCGACCTTGGAGATATCAATTGGGTCAAGAACCAGACTATGACGGAAAACGCAGAAGCATTAGACCAGGGCGCTTTGGACGCGGTCCAAATTTTTGAACCTTATGCGGACGATCTGGTGCAGAGAGGCGTTGGAAATATTTGGCATCGTTGCGCCGTCCGAGGTGATAGCTGCTGGACGTCTTTTTACACCACCGAAGCCTTTGTCCAAGCACAACCAGATATTTGTCGGGCTCTCGTGCGCGGCATCGAAAGGGCCTTGGCGGCTCTGCATAGTGACGACCCGGCCAATATTGCGCAAACAGTACGTGAATATTTCCCCGAACTGGAAATTGAAGACCTATCACGAATGATCCAAGGTTACCGAAGTTCCCACCTCTGGGCGCTTACAACAGAACTTCCAGTTGCAGCATTTACTCGCCTAAAAGCCGCGATGCTTTCCGGCGGCCTAATTAGCTTCGACGCCCCTTATGACCGCCTAGTCACTGATGTCATGAGTTAGGCGATATGGACATCCCGAGCGTCGATATTGCACCATTTCTAGACAGTAAAAACAAAAGTTCTGTTTCAGACCAAGTTGCCGCCAGTTGCCGAGATATTGGGTTCCTAGTGATCAGGGGACACGGATTAAAGAATACTACCTTGCAGAACGCCTTCGGCTTGATCCGTGCGTTCATGGACCTGCCACAGGCCAACAAGGATAGATGGCATCCCAAGGGTCCTTCCAGGCAACGTGGCTATCACGGCTTCGCCACCCGCGGCCTCGCCACTACCCTGGATAACAATGCTCCCGCCGATTTGCGGGAAACAATCTTCCTGGGCCCCATTGACGACCACCGGCGAAAATTTTCCGGCAACGAAGCGGCGCAAATAGCCTATTGGCCAAATACAGTTCCCACAGAACCAAAGGGAATTGACGATTCTTTGCGAGGCATCTATCGAGAATTCGAATTAGTGTCCAACTTGCTACTACGCATCTTTGCCCATTCTTTGAACCTACGTGAGGATTATTTCACAGACAAAATCGACCGGCATTTTTCAATACTCAGTTGCCATCATTATCCCGCCCTGATCGAGCCACCTCGGCCTGGTCAGTTACGCACCGGTGCCCATACAGACTTCGGCGCCCTAACAATCCTAGCCATGACGGACGCCAGCGGCGGGCTGGAAGTAAAAATGCCTGATGGTCATTGGCGAGGCGTGCAGGCTGGCCGGAACGAACTAGTCGTAAACCTCGGCGACATGATGGCGCGTTGGACCAATGGCCGCTGGCGGTCAACACTGCACAGGGTTGCTAACCCTAAAAATTTGGCCGATGCAACAAGCCGGCGGCAATCTATCGGTTATTTCATGCACCCAAATTTTGACACCCTCGTTGAATGTTTACCAACATGCCTGGACCCCGGTGAACAACCGAGCTATGCCCCAATAACAGCCGGCGAACATATCGCCATGAAGATCGCAAAAAGCCACGACGTTTAACATAGGACCCGGCATGTACATCAACGGCACCTGGGCCACAGAGCCCACCCAATCAAGTTTTGAAATTTTCAATCCTGCCACCGGTGCAGTGATTCAATCATTGCCGGATGGGGGACGCGAAGCGTCGAAATCCGCCATTGACGCGGCAGCGGAGGCTCTACTCAGCTGGCGCACCACGACGCCCTATCAACGGGCAGAATTTTTAATGCGCGCTCACACGCTGATGCTAGACCACCAAGAAGATTTGGCTAAAGTAATGACGTCGGAACAAGGCAAGCCACTACGAGCTGCCATGACGGAGGTAAAATATGCCGCCGATTTCCTGATCTGGTTTGCCGAGGAAGGCAAACGTATCTACGGCGAGATTATCCCCTCGTCTCGGACTGATCAGCGCTTCCATGTATTGCACCAAGCTGTGGGAGTGGTAGCGGCCATTACGCCATGGAACTACCCCATTTCCATGATCACCCGAAAGCTGGCACCAGCCCTAGCAGCAGGCTGCACCGTAGTCTTGAAACCGTCGGAGGCAACGCCCCTAACGGCAGTAGAAACTTTCAAGATATTCGAAAGGGCAGGATTCCCTCCAGGCGTAGTCAATTTGGTAACTGCTGCCGATCCAAAACCCGTAGGCGAGGAATTCACTACCAACCCTAAAGTCGCAAAACTTACCTTCACCGGCTCTACAGCCGTTGGCAAGATGCTTGCCGGCAAAGCAGCGGGCAGTATGAAAAGGGTGAGTTGTGAGTTAGGCGGGCATGCACCGTTCCTTGTTCTAAAGGATGCTGATCCGGTGCATGCAGCCAAAGGCCTGCAACTGGTCAAGTTCCTCAACACCGGTCAGGCCTGCATTAGCCCCAACCGTATTTTCGTGCACATTAATATCTTGGACGAATTTTTGAAAACATTGACCGGCCGTGTAACCAACATGAAGGCGGGCAATGGCATAGAACAAGGCGTGACCATTGGCCCTCTGGTGAACGACGAAGCTGTAGTTAAGGTGGAAAAACAGGTCGCCGACGCCGTGGAAAAAGGTGCTGAGGTCCTTTGTGGCGGCCATCGCCTGACCGATGGTGCCTTGGGCAACGGCCATTTTTTTGCCCCCACGGTACTTAACAAAGTCACACCGGAAATGCTGATCTACCGAGAGGAGACCTTTGGTCCCGTCGCCGCTGTCATTCCCTTCGATGATAACGATGACCTATTGTCCCTGGCTAACGACACCCATTATGGCCTGGCCGCCTACATCTATAGCCAAAATCTAACGCAAGCCATGCGACTGTTCGAGGGGCTACAATTTGGCATTATCGGTATCAATGACATAAATCCCGCATCGGCTGCCGCCCCCTTTGGCGGCATGAAGGACAGCGGCCTGGGCCGAGAAGGTAGCCGGGAAGGTATCTACGAATACCTCGAAACCAAGGTCGGCGGCTTTAGTATCTAATGTGTTGGCGGCGATGAAAATAACTGCCGTCACAGGATATCAATCATATTGTATAGTTCGTTAGACTATTAACCACCACCTCTTAAGAAGATTTTACCTGTCCAGGATGTTTAGATTTCTTTTGATGATGGGGTTCGGCCGGAATACCTTAAACGGCGCTAACCTCTAAATTGACAGACGGGCCCTATTGCTCGTTGCCTTGGACCTCTCACGCGGGGTGATCCCAATACTTACACAACCACCCAAAATAATTCCGATTTTCTTAAGCCTAACAGTCAACATCGTTACAACTAGGCCGGTATCCCAGAATGCAATCGTAACTGCACCCATCAGATCTCCGGCGATGCCCTGAAGAACCGCCAGACAGCGGTCCTCAGTCATCATACCCACGGGTATGTTTGCATTGCTAAAACTCCAATTATGAAAAATTAGCACCAAAAATTGGATAATTTCGGCCATCGAATTAAAAGACAACTTCGTTCTGACCATTGCCCTCGCCGTAATTGCAGATATGCTCGGACCATTCAAATACTCTACGGGCAATGATGATGATCAAAACCGGCGAACAACACATAAATTCGTTGCGGGACAGCCGTCAGATCTATCTGGATGGCAAAGTGGTGGACGATGTCACGACTCATCCGGCCTTTAGGAACGTGGTCGCCACAGTTGGTCGGCTATACGATTTTCAAAGTCAGGCTGAGAATTTGGATTTGATGACATTTTCAGTTCCTGACGGAGACGGCCGCGCGAACCGCATTTGGCAGTTGCCTACATCCTATGACGAACTAGTTGCCCGGCGCCGGGCCCTTGTCGCCTGGACCGAACTGCACGGCGGTTTCCTGGGCCGAGCGCCAGATCACGTGGCTTCATGCATCAGTGGCATGTTCATGGGCAGATCTGTCTTTGCTGATTACGATCCTGACCGCGCTGGAGCCCTGGCGGACTACTACCGGTATGCCCGGGATAATGAATTATATCTAACTTATGTCATCATCAACCCTCAGGCAGACCGCTCCAAGGCGGCCCATGAACAGTCCAATGAAGCCCTGACGGCCGGCGTGGTGGATCGCGATGAGAAAGGCTTGACTATTCATGGCGCCAAGATGCTGGCCACGGGCGGCGTGGTGGCAAATGAAGTTTTTGTTACCTGTATCCAGCCTTTACAGCCCGGCGACGCCCGTTTTGCCCTTTCTTTCGCCGTGCCCATGAACACCAAGGGCCTGAAAGTTCTTTCCCGCAAATCCTACGAGGCCCATGCCCCCAGCGAATTCGACAATCCCCTCTCTCACCGCTTCGATGAGAACGACGCTGTCTTATTCTTCGACAACGTCAAGGTGCCATGGGATCGGGTATTCATCGACCAGGATGTAGAGATGTGTCAAAAACAATTCCACGCTACACCGGCCCACGTTTATCAGAACTACCAGGCCCAGATCCGCCTGATGGTGAAGATGAAATTTCTTATTGGCCTGGGACACATGATCGCTGAAACCAACGGTACGACCAACTTCCCTCAGGTCCGTGAGACCCTGGGCCAGCTGGCTGCCCATGGCGCCATGGTGGAAGCCATGGTGAATTCCATGGAAGTGAAGGGCCAGAACCATTTCGGTTACTTTGCACCAGACCGGCATACCCTGTATTCGGCCCAGGTCTTGACCCAGCAACTATACCCAAAAGTGATGGCCACTTTACGGGACCTAGCAGGAGGCGGCATGATCATGCTGCCATCGTCCGTAGCAGACTTCACTAACCCGGAACTGCGCGAGATGATTAGCATCACTCAGCAATCGCCTGTCCGCAACTCTGAGGACCGGGTAAAATTTTTCAAATTGGCGTGGGATGCGGTCGGATCCGAGTTCGCGTCACGCCATACCCAATATGAAATGTTTTACGCCGGCGCCACTTTTGTGACCAAGAATCACAGCTATC
>CAXGCE010000066.1:0-8032 GCA_964007795.1 uncultured Alphaproteobacteria bacterium
CACACCACTTCAGAAACCACTACGTTCAATAACACCTGGCGACGCTCTTCTCGTACCATCTTCACCGCACGAGACAATGCATCTGGAAGCACGTCGGGGTTGGAGATCTGCTCCCCGTAACCGCCGCAGGACTGGATAATCTGTTCATAATCCGGTGCGGGGTCGATGCGGGACAGCGGTATATCATTTCCGCTTAGTGCCTTGCCATCGGGGTACATGGCTTTGGTAGCGCGACGCACCGCTCCCCAACCGTGGTTGTTGACGATGATGAACAGGATGGGCAGATCGTAAGTCCGGCCGCAATAATGCGCCGCCAGGGGATTTCCAAAGAAATAGCTGCCATCACCTATTGTGGCGATAATCAGATCATTGGGCGCTGCGAGCTTGGCGCCTAGAGCCGCGCCTAAGCCCCAACCCAAACCACCCGCAGGGCTAGGTCCAAAATAACGGCCAGGCTTATTGATGCCCGCATGCATGGGTACGACACCCATTTCGTTAACTAAAATGGTATTGTCATCAAGATATTCGCCAACACATTTGGCCAGCCAGGCAGGGTGGATCGGTTCAGCAGTTTTGGCCTTGTCACCTACCATCTGCCATTTATCACGCACGTCCTGCCGGGCATCGGCGACCCTTGACCGCCTTGCCTTGATTATGCTGGATTCTGTACCCGCCATGGCCTTGTTCAATTGCTGCAAGGCCGCTGATGGATCCGCTGCAATGGATAAAACAGCGGGGAAGCTGCGAATGGGATAGCGGCTAAACAGAGGGTCTTGGGCCAGATGAATGACCTTAGCGTCAGGATGAACCGGATCGGTGGCCGGTATCCACGGTACATCGCAATCCAACACGAGAACCGCGTCCGCCTGCGCAAGATGGGGTGAGGCCTCGTAATCCAGATGCATTGGATGATCGTTACCTAAGCATAAATAACGCGGTACATGAGTAATCACGGGAATGGCATATTCATCCGCCAATTCCGCCAGACTTTCCGCTGCCGCAACCGATTTTCCCACGTCGGATGTGATGATCAAGGGGTTTTGGGCAGCCATCAAAATCGTAGCGGCCTGCTCGATTTGCTTGGGATCGGGATAGGCTATCCCCGTAGGTGCGGCGCGACGTGGCGCGGAAGATGGGGTGGCTGGTGCAGCTAGCACCTCCCGCGGAATGGACAAATAAACCGCGCCCGGAATGTCTGATTGGCTTATTGTCAGCGCACGATCGATCACCGCGTTAACCTCTTCAGGAACGCGTAATTCATAGTCCCACTTCACCAACTCTCGCAGCATGCCGGCCTGGTCGAATAACTCCTGCGCCCAATGGATATGACGGCTGCGGGTGCCTGAGGCCAGGCCCGAATGTTCTGACCACGGTGTACGTCCGGCCATCAGCAGCAAAGGAATGTTGGTGCGATAGGCATTGGTCAATGCACAAATGGCGTTTGAAGTGCCTACGTTGACATGCAGCATTACCGCCAGGGGTTTGCCGGTGACCATAGCGTAACCATGGGCCATAGAAATGGCGACATTCTCGTGTGGGATGACCAAGGCCTGCGGCACATCGTCTTCGCCAGATTGCGCGATTGCTTCGATAATGGGTGGGAAATCGGTGCCAGCGTTGGCCAGAAAATAGTCAACTCCCGCCGCCCGCAAGCGGGCCAAAATTGCATGACCAACATTGGTGCCAGCCACACTCACCGCTGTATTATCGTTCATTGTTCTCTTCCCGTCTCTTCGTTACCTATAATTGCAGCGGCCACACCCTCGTCATCCAACATCTGCTCCAAATCGATACTATCAGCGCCCGGCACCTGAATGACCTTGAAGGTGAAGTCATCCGTTGCCAAAGGAATAGTCGCGTCCAAACCCATCTTGGCGCCAACGCCGTCCTCAGTCGTCGTTGGATCTAACTTCGACCCTTGGGAATTGCTGACAACCAAAAGATCCCGGTCGGCTTGGAACCGCGTGGCCACTGCCCATTCTACCTGTTCGGGATCGTGAATATTCACGTCCTCGTCTACCACTATGACTTGCTTGACATCGTAGTGGCCGGCGAAAGCGCCCATCATGATATTCTTTGGCGTGCCTTCCTGTTTTTTGGCAACCTTGACAACCAGATGATAACGGCAAACGCCACCGCGCGAGAGATGCAAATCCAGCACCGATGGATCGTTACGCCGCAATGTCTCCAGCAAGGTCGCCTCGCGCGGCAGGCCCCCCAGCAGCAGATGCTCCATGCCGCCGCCAATGATCGTGTGGAATATTGGATGCGGGCGATGCGTGATAGCATCTACCTCAATGACGTGGCGATCGGCCCGCTGCCCATAATATTGCGGAAATTCGCCGAAGGGCCCCTCGGGCTCCACTACGTCCGGCAGTACCCGGCCCTCCAATACTATTTCAGCTCGGGCCGGCACGCGGACTTGGTTGGTTTGGCACTTTACCATCTCCACCGGTGCGCCATGCAGTGCGCCGGCGATCTCCATTTCGTCGAAGTCGAGCGGCACGACCGCTTGCGATGCCAATAGGCTGGCCGGATCGTTGCCGATAACGATCGCTACTTCGAGGGCCTGACCCATTTCCTCAGCCATACGCGCATAGGTCCAAGTATGGCGCGGCAATAGCAAAACGCCAATTCGATTGGGCCCGCTGATCTGACAGCGATGAATCGAGACATTTTGCACGCCCGTTTTGGGATTTCGGGATATCATCAAACCGGCCGCAATATAGGGCCCACTATCCAACTCATTATGGGTCGGAACCGGCAACTGGGCATTAATATCCACATCCCGATGTACAATCGCCTGAACGGGGGCTTCCGAGACCTCAACCCAAGGCAACGGCTCGCGTACGGCGCTTTGGTAGCGGTGGATGACTTGGTCCTCGGCGACACCAAGGCAGTCGCTGATCCACCGGCGTGAAGCTAGCAGGTTAGCCACGACCGGAACCGCATGACCACCAGGTTGGGGCAATATCACCGCACTATCCCGTTCAAGTCGTTGCGCCACCGCTGCCAATTCGTGGGTCAATCCAACGCCTGGCTTTGCCATGACCAAGCGGTCCGTGACAGAAAGATGACGCAACCACTCTCGCAGGTCGCGGCTGCAGCGGTTAGTGGAGGGTGCCGGCGCAGAGCTCATGATCTATTTCTCATCAATATTTGTAGATCCTCGGGCGCTAAGCCCGATAGTTTGTGTTTCAAGACCTTGCCGATCGCATTACGAGGCAAGGTGTCCACGAACACAACATACTTCGGTTTCTTGTACGAGGCGATCATAGCACGGCAATGTGTGATCAGGGCATCAGCGGACGGCTTGACACCCGCCTCGGGCTCGACGAATGCGGCCACGGCCTCGCCGTACATCTCGTCACTGACACCCACGACGGCCGCATCAGCGACATCGTCGTGAGAGATCAACGCACCCTCCACCTCTTTGGAATAGATATTAAACCCGCCGGACAAGATCATGTCCTTCTTTCGGTCGGCAATATATAGATAACGCTCATCGTCGCGATAGGCTAAATCGCCGGTATATAGCCAACCATCGCGCAAGGCCCTGGCGGTCTCTGCCGGCCGGTTCAAATATCCCTTCATGATGGTGAAGGCACCAGGAACTCCAGAACGAACCAGCATTTCACCCACTTCGCCATCGCGCACATCATCGCTCTGGTCGTCGACAATTCGTACTTCGATACCCGGCGTCGGACGGCCTACAGACTTCGGGTGGCTAAATTGCTCCTCGTGAGATAGGGAAGTCACCGCACCGGCTTCAGTCATGGCAAAGAAAGAGACCAATCGTGTCTCAGGGAACAATTCAATAAAGCGCCGTTTTAGTTCGACAGGAAAGGCCTCTCCTGTCACTAACACCCGACGCAATTTGCTACACCGGTTCGGATTTTTAGCAATCTCGGGTAAAATCATGCGACAGACCGTGGGCACCATGCCCATGACGGTAACTTGGTGTTTCTCGATCAGATCAATAGCCAAGGCCGCATCGAAACTCCGCATTACCACGATCGCGGCGCCTAACGTCAACGCATTGGCCAGGCGGCCCATGCCCGTCCTATGCGCTAAGGGCGTGGCGACCAAAAAGACATCTTCGTTTGACAGACGCCATTCAATGCCATGGATAAAACCGTTTTGGATCAGTATATTGGCATGGGTCACTATTACACCTTTTGGCCTTCCCGTGGTGCCGGAGGTATAGTTGATCATGCATTCATCATGATCGTAGGGCACGGATGGCAGTATACCCAGACCCTGCCTTGGTAATTCGCCGAAGGGCGTGGCACCGGGACTGTCCCCACCAACCACTACCGCCATCATGTCGGTTCGTTCCGCCAAAAGATCGCTCAGGCCAGCTCCCTGATCCTCGTGAAACACCAGCATCTTGGCATCGCAATCACGGCAGAATTCACCTACTTCCCGTATCGTCAGCCGTGTAGTCACCGGCACGGCGACAGCGCCTAATGTGTATGCCGCATAAAGAAGCTGAACTAACTCCAGTCCATTTGGCAGGTATATGACAATTCTGTCCCCCTGGCGCAGACCGCATTCAAAAAGACCGTTAGCAGTTTCCCTAATTAATCGCTGCAGCGCGCCATAAGAGACCCTCACGCCATCGCAGATGATCGCCGTTTTGCATGGGAATCGTTCCGCATGGGCCGCTAGAACGGACTCTAACCGCACACCATTCCCCCCACAGTGGTTACCTTTGAGGGATGCTATACCGATTTAGCATTTGCCAACAGGAAGACTTAGCCTAATGGGCGCCTCGCGCTTCATGAAACACACGATGGCGAGTGTAGATATTTACCGCCTAAATTTGGTCGCATCAGCAAGTGGATGAACGTGCGAAGGGAAAACCGATAGCTTACTGCGAATACCGCATCGTGGTAGCCTTAGGGATCGAATACGAGGAAAAACCCATGGACGCCCGTAAACAAGAAACCAAAAAAGTTCCCACATATTGCTTCCAGTGCGTCTCCGGTCCGGATTTGATCAAAGTCGAAGTTGAAGATGGCATTGCCACGCGGATCGAGCCCAACCTGAATATTTGCGGACAACATCCCGGCAAGGGGACGCCCTGCGTCAAGGCATATGGCCTAGTGCAAAAAACCTATAACCCGAACCGAATTAAGCAACCCATGAAGCGGACCAACCCCAAAAAAGGCCGTAATGAAGACCCTGGGTTTGTTCCCATTAACTGGGACGAAGCGCTTGATCTGATTGCCGACAAATTGAAGTCCGTCCGCGGCAAGGGCTTAAAGGATAATTCTGGCTATCCCCGGCTAGCGGCTTCGTTCGGCGGCGGTGGCACGCCGACCAGGTACATGGGCAGTTTTCCCGCCTTTTTGGCTGCCTGGGGACCGGCAGATCTTGGCTTTGGCGCAGGCCAGGGTGTGAAGTGTTACCATTCCGAGCATCTGTATGGTGAGTTGTGGCAACGCGCCTTCACCCTAGCCGTGGACAGTCCTTATTGCGAATACGTCATCAATTGCGGCAACAACGTGGATGCCTCAGGAGGTGCCACAGGGGTGCGTCGCGGGGCCGAGGCCCGACGCCGGGGTTTGAAACGTGTAATGGTGGAGCCGCATTTGTCGGTCACTGGGGCACTATCGGCCGAATGGGTGCCCATTAAACCCAAGACAGACGCAGCCTTTTTGTTCGCCGTGATCCATCGCATCATCCAGGAGCAGGGCTGGCTAAATACGTGCGATGTGCGGTTTTTAAAGGAGGATACCACCTCTCCCTATCTCGTTGGGCCGAACGGCTATTACCTACGAGAGCTAGATACGCAAAAGCCTCTGATCTGGGATCTGGCCGACGGTCGCGCCAAGCCGTTCGATGCAATCATCATTGAACCGGCCCTGGACGGCACTTTTTCCGCCACCGGGCTGGAATTGGGCGCCGACGAGGAGGCCTGGCGTCACGATAATGTGGCAGTCAAGCCCGCGTTTCAGATGCTTCTGGACCATATTGCACAATACACACCTGAATGGGCAGAGGCGGAATGCGATGTTCCGGCGGAGACTATCCGACGGATAGGCGATGAATTCATTGCTCATGCCCGTGTCGGCGAAACCATTGAGATTGAGGGCGAAATCCTGCCGTTACGTCCCGTGGGTGTGATGCTAGGTAAAAGCGTCAATAACGGACCCGGCGGCTATCACGCGGTTTGGGCACGAACCTTGCTGAGTGTGCTGGTCGGCGCCATCGAAGTGCCCGGCGCGAATCTCGGCACAAAGGTGCGTTTAAATCGACCAGCCAATAACAAGCACCTAAGTGCGGTCTCGTCCCGTGATGGTATCATGGATTTTCCTTTTAACGATACTTCCAAGAAGGGTTGGGCAAGGCAACCGCACATCCGCAACGGATATAATAGCCTAGTGCCATTATCCTCATCATCGCCCTGGGCGCCGGCTTTAGGGCCCGCACATTTGCCATGGCTGTTTCAAAAAGAAGCGCCGCAGAATTGGCCCCGGCCAACCTTGCCTGATGTCTGGTTTTGCTATCGAACCAACCCGGCCATATCCTCGTGGAATGCACCGGAAGTAGCCGAGCGCATTGCGGAATTCCCCTTTACCGTCGCTTTTGCATACACCAAGGACGAAACCAACCATATGGCAGATATCATCCTGCCAGAGGCTACAGACCTGGAAAGTCTGCAGTTGAGCCGTATCGGCGGCACTGGCTCAGGCGAACAATTCTGGAAACACCAGGGTTGGATGATCCGACAGCCGGCGGTCGAACCTACGGTGGACGCAATAGATATGACTGATATTGCCACAGAAATTTGTAAGCGAGTGGGTATTCTGGGCGAATACAACATGGCCATCAACAAGGGTGCGGCCGGTATGAAACTGGTGAGCAACAATTTCAATTATGGCCTGGAAGAGGACGTGGCCTACAACCGGGACGAAATTTGGGACCGTATCGCCAAGGCAGCCAGCCATGATCTATCCAATGGCGAAGAAATCCACAGCATCGGCTGGTTCAAGGAACATGGTTATATGCTCCGCAAATTCGCACAACGGGAATGGTATCTTTATCCCTATCTCAAAGAGCGCGGCATACGGTTTGAGTTGCCCTACCAGGAGCGCATAAAGCGCCACGGTACCCAATTGGCCAATCGTCTACACGAGGTGGGAGTGGAATGGTGGGACAAACAGTTGATGGATTACGATCCTTTGCCAAACTACGAATCGTTTCCTGATATTTGGACTGAACATGTCCGGGAGAAAGGCCGTGACCCGGCCGACTTCCCATTCTGGGCCTTGACCGCTCGCAGCATGCAGTATGCCTGGGGCGCCAATGTAGGCATTCCATTGATCCATGAGGTCGCCAAAAATGTTTCCGGCCATTCGGGCATTATTATGAATACCGAAGCAGCACGAAAACTGGGTATTGGCCAAGGCAACGCCGTGGTTATCGAATCCGTTACCGGCATTACCCGGGGCAGTGCCGTTTTGCGCCATGGGATCCGCCCGGATACGGTCCTTATGATCGGACAGTTCGATCATTGGGCCACGCCTTTTGCTAAGGACCTGAACCTGCCTAGCCTGAACTCGGTGACCGATATTTCGTTGTCCCTAACCGATGGCTCCGGAAGTAGTTCCGACATCGTTCGAGTAAATATCTACAAAGACCAGGAATTCCGGGACGCCAGATCGTGACCAGCCAAGTAGATGCCCGTTATGGTATGGTCATCGATCTAAACAGCTGCGTCGGCTGTCAAACCTGTACCATCGCCTGTAAGCACGCAAACGATACTCCCCCCGGAGTACAGTGGCGAAAGGTTATCGACGTGGAGTTGGGCCAGTTCCCTAATGTGGAACGGCTGTTTCTGGTGACCGGTTGCCAGCATTGCGCTAACCCCCCTTGTGTACCCGTCTGTCCAACAGGCGCGACGAGACAACGGTCCGACGGCCTGATAACCATGAACTATGACACCTGCATTGGCTGTGGCTATTGCGCTGTAGCCTGTCCCTACCAGGCGCGCACTATTGTGCACCAGCAGGATTGGTATTAC
>CAXGCE010000067.1:0-7980 GCA_964007795.1 uncultured Alphaproteobacteria bacterium
GCAAAGGTGGTGAATGGATGGTGGCCTTTTCCCAGATCAAGGTACCTGTTTTTTCAATCATTGCCCGACGTAGCTTTGGAGTGGCTGGCAATAACTATGCCACGCCCTTGAACCGGCCATCGGTACGGGTGGTCTGGCCGGCGGCGGATACTGGTGGCATTCCCCCTGAGGGTGGCATTGAGGCAGCCTATAAGCGGCAGCTGGCTGAAGCCGAGGATCCGGTTGCTCTGCGGGCGGAAATCGAGGATCGTATAGAAAGTGCCCGAGGACCGGTAGGTCCCCTTAACAGGTTCGAGATGGAGGAAATGGTGGACCCTCGGGACACCCGTAAATTGATCTGCGAGTGGGTAAGAACTGCTTATCAGATGGTTCTCCAGCCCGGCCGACTGGGACCCAGAGCGTTGCAATTCAGGCCATGATTTAGGAGTAAGGCGCGGCGGCCCACACTTCTATCTCGCCTGAAAATAGCCGGCCGTGGTCATGACACACGAGCTAATCGGGAACGCAGTGTCAATGTTCTAGTGCAGGATGAGGTCGTTTTTCTATACATCTCAAAGGCCTTAGAAGCGGTCTAAATTCTTGGCAAGTAATGTTCATTGATGTTCGCGAGAGCTCGCGTTAGCTACGGCAATCTATGCCTTTTTTTCCCAACCCCCCGCCTCGGTTTGTTGCCAATAGGTCAGGTTAAATCCTTGGTCCTTATAGGCTTGCCAGCGCTTTCGAGCGGCCTCAACTACGTCTTTGTTATGACCATCGAACATGTCGATGATACGGGCGTAGCCTTGGATATTTGTTGGTGCTCGGCCATCCACGGCTACCAAAACATCGGCACTGTTGGGGTTTTCCTCCTCCTCCGTCAGGTATATCGGTTGGGCTTCAGGCGAACCATCGCCGGCGCTACCGTGCGGCAGCCAGGAGCGTACTTCGTAGGTCCACAAGGCCGCATTTAGATCTTCCACTCGCTCTTTTGAACCCGTCAGCACGATGGCTCGGTGACCGCGTTCCAACACCTTTTCCAAAAGTTTTGGCAAGGCGCGTTCCAGGGGCATATGGAGCAGGTGGTAGAACCCGACTTCAGGCATCACTCCCGCTATTTTCGTTCGTAGTGGTTGCTTACTAGACGGTCCAATAAACGCACGCCCCAGCCTGTGGCACCCTTTGGCACAGTGGGTTTGCTGTCGTCAGCCCAGGCGGTGCCAGCGATATCCAGATGTGCCCAGGGCACCTTGTTAATGTAACGTTGCAGGAACTGCGCTGCGGTGATGGAGCCCGCGTCCCGACCTCCAATATTCTTCATATCTGCGATGGCGCAATTGAGTTTCTTATCGTAGGCATCGTTCAGCGGCATGCGCCAGACTTTTTCGTCCACCTCGCTGCCAGCTTCTGACAGCCGCTGGCACAGTTCATCGTTGTTGGAGAACATGCCCGCATGCTCATGGCCTAGGGAAATTATGATTGCTCCGGTCAAGGTGGCTAAGTTGACCATGAACTGCGGCTTGAAGCGGTCCTGGGTGTACCAAAGGGCATCAGCCAAAACCAAGCGGCCTTCGGCGTCCGTGTTCAGGATTTCAATGGTCTGGCCGGACATGGAGGTTACGATATCGCCCGGCCGTTGCGCATTGCCGTCGGGCATGTTTTCCACCAGCCCGACCACGCCGACCACATTGGCCTTGGCCTTGCGACCGGACAGGGCCTTCATCAAGCCGATCACTGCGCCGGCACCGCCCATGTCCCATTTCATCATGTCCATGCCCGGCCCAGGTTTGAGGGAAATGCCGCCCGTATCAAAGGTGACCCCCTTGCCGACAAAGGCTAGGGGTTTGGTGCGCGCGCCGGCGCCCTGCCAGCGCATGATCACCAGTTGGCTCTCCCGTCGGCTGCCCTGACCGACACCCAACAGGGCGCCCATGCCCAGTTTGGTCATGCGAGCCTCGTTCAATATCTCTACCTTGACGCCCAGCTTTCTTAGTGTCTGGCATTCCTTGGCCATGCTTTCGGGGTACAGGGTATTGGCCGGTTCGCTGACTAGGTTCCGGGTCATGAAGACGCCATCGGCCACAGCGCCCAAGGGCTTAAATGCCTTACGTGCCGCAGCCGCGCCCTTGACCTGCACGGTCACGGTGGTGACCGAGGGTTTGTCCTTAGCTTTCAAGGTGGTGCGGTATTTATCAAAACGATAGCTGGCTAGATGCGTGCCGTAGGCGAGGCTGGCTGCGCCCAGACCAATGTCCACTTTAGCGCCTTTGACCGGATCGCAGGCAATCGTAATGGATTTGACGCCACTGCCGGATAGCCGCTGCAGGGCCGCACCGCCCAGATTCTCCAAGGCACCCTGCTTGACTTCTTTGGCCTCGCCAAGACCGGCCATAAGCACCCGGTCGGCGCCGATCCCCGCTGGGGCAATCACATCCAGAAACTGCCCGTTACCCCCCATGAAGCGGGAGCCCTTGATCGCTTTTGAAAGGGCGCCGTTCGAGGCCTTGTCCAACTTCTTGCCAGTAGATAAAAAGACGCCGCCTTTCAAAACTCCGATGACGAGGGCGCCGGAGTTAGGTATTTTCGGTTCGGTGATGGTGGTCTTCATGAATGTCCCCTTAGGAAGGTCAATGATCGACTGTCGAAACGTTATGTTCTCTGGATCTTATTGATAAAGTAATGGTGCTGCACGGGCAAAGGCGGATTGGACATAGGGATTGCAAAATACTACTTATCACTTAAGACCGGAGGCTGGACCTCGTTGTTGCCCCAAAAGGCAACATGGCAGCTCTTGTTAGAATGTCGCTTTTGACGATTTAATTACTCAGCTGCTCTCGGCCATTAGCGACCTTGTTTCTGTTTTTCCAACCGCCGGCCCTATAGGGTGCAATTCGTGCGAAGACTGCAAAAATATATCCTTAGGAAATTGGTCGGTCCGTTTGCTTTCTTTCTGTTGTCGCTGACTGGGGTGATCTGGTTGATGCAATCCCTGCGCTTTGTTGATCTGATCATCAACAAAGGTCTTTCAGCATCCTACTTTGGGCAATTGACCCTGCTAGTTCTTCCCGGCGTGTTGAACATAATTCTACCTATCGCGCTTTTTGCCGCAGTTCTATATGTCTACAATAACCTGGATGGGGACAGCGAGATTGTCGTCATGCGAACGTCGGGGCTGGGGAATTTTTCTCTGGCGCGTCCGGCGATTGTGTTTGCACTGGGCGTCACCATTGTAGGCTATTTTCTCTCCCTATATTTGATGCCAACGGGGCAGCGGGCTTTCAAGGATATGAAGTCATCGCTACGGAACAATCTATCGTACGTGCTGCTGCAGGAAGGCACGTTCAATACTATCGGCGATAGTCTGACGGTCTATATCCGGGCCCGGCAGTCGGGTGGCGAGATGCTGGGCATTCTGGTGCATGACAGTCGCGTAAAGAACCGTCCTGTGACGATGATTGCCGAAAAGGGAGTTATAGTTCGCACCGATGCTGGACCACGTTTTATCATGGTCAACGGGAATCGCCAGGAAATCGACCATGGGGCGGGGCAATTATCGTTGCTGCAGTTTGACCGCTATGTACTCGATCTCAGCCAATTCGTGCAGCGGGATGACGACAGGTGGCTCGAGCCAGGCGAGCGGTACCTGCGTGAGTTGTTCTGGCCTGGCACTGGCGCGGATGATCTGGCGAATGCCGGGCGCATGCGGGCAGAAGGACACGATCGTTTGGCCGCGCCGTTGTATAGCCTGACATTTACCATGATAGCTTTGGCGGCGGTCTTGGCCGGCGAGTTTAATCGCCGGGGCCGGCGCCTTCGGATTGTGATGGCCATCGGTTGTGTCGTCGCAGTGCGTGTGGCGGGCTTGGGGCTGGTAGGCCTGTCGGCGAAGCTTCCTACCTTGATTTCGCTATTATATTTGAATGAATTTCTAACCATGGCTGTCTGTCTCTATGCCCTGGTGCATGGACGCTTCTGGCCCCGCCGGCGCGGGTCCCTTGGCGCCTGTTAGCCTGGAACCCCTCTGATGCGTCTCTCACCTACGTTTTCGCTCTATCTGGGCCGGCAATTTCTGATGGGTATAGGCTTTGTTCTAGTTATCCTGATGGCCTTGATCTTTCTGATTGATGTTGTCGAGTTGCTGCGCCGGGCCTCGGGCCGGGAGGCGGCGAATTTTGGCTTGGTGCTAGGCATGGCGGTGCTGAATTTGCCCGCCCTTACCCAAAAGGTTTTGCCCGTGGCCACTCTGTTCGGTGCTATAGTCACGTTTTCGCGCCTGACTCGTAGCCATGAATTGATTGTCGCCAGAGCCGCCGGTGTTTCCGTATGGCAGTTTCTGACCCCCGCTCTGGTCATCGCCCTATTGTTGGGCATGTTCATGGCAACTTTGTTCAATCCTCTGGCTGCCATCATGTCTGCCCGATACGAGCAATTGGAAGGCCGATTTCTGGAGGGGCGGCAAAGCCTGTTGGCGGTTTCGGCAACGGGGTTATGGTTGCGTCAGGCGGACCAATTCGGTCAGTCGGTAATCCACGCACGCCATGTTTCCTCGGCCGGGACAGAGCTACGAGATGTGATCGTTTTCATGTACAAGGGGCGGGACAGGTTTGTCGGCCGCATCGATGCAGCCGGTGCTGTGCTGCTAGCCGGGCGTTGGCGTCTGACGGACGCCTTGCTGACCCGTACGGATGGCCCTGCCGTCCGCACGGAAGAGTACGAATTGAAGACCTCGTTGACCTTGGCGCAGATCCAAGAAGGATTCGCGTCACCCCAGACCCTATCATTCTGGTCGCTTCCCAATTTTATACAGACATTGGAAATGGCTGGATTTTCGGCTACCCGTCATCGCCTGTATTGGCATAACGTGTTATCGACGCCTCTTTTGTTGGCTGCCATGATCCTATTGGCAGCGACATTTTCCTTGCGTCTGACTCGACGGGGGGGTGCCAGTCTGTTGTTGGCTGCGGGCGTGATGACGGGTTTCTTACTTTATTTGGTTTCAGACGTTGTGCATGCCTTTGGTATTGCTGGCAATCTACCTGTGGTTCTAGCGGCCTGGACGCCAACGGGGATTTGTACCTTACTGGGGCTGTCCCTACTGCTGCATCTAGAGGATGGCTGAGTTCATGGCACGGCTCGGCCGCATCCTTGTATTGTCAGTTCTTTTGTGCGCCGTTGTTGGGCCGGCCTGGTCGCAGAAAATTGGCGAGGCGCCATTCTTGTTGTCTGCCGATCAAATGACCTACGACAAAAAATTGGGTTACGTGACGGCCATTGGCGATGTGGAAATTTCTAGCGAGGGACGGGTCTTGTTGGCGGATCGCGTCAACTACAACCAACGGGACGGCGTGGTCACGGCTAGCGGCAACCTTACCCTGTTAGAGCCTAGCGGCGAGGTCATTTTCGCGGAACATATGCGATTGTCGGACGATTTGACTAAGGGCTTCATTGAAAGTATTCGTATTCTGCTGACCGACAATTCTCGCTTCGCCGCTAATGAAGCCCGCCGGCATAACGAAAATCAACTGGAAATGAATCGAGCGGTCTATTCGCCTTGCGAATTATGTGAGGACGACCCATCCAGGGCGCCTTTGTGGCAGTTGAAGGCAGTCAAGGTTGTTCATTATAGAAACTTGCACGAGGTCGAATACAGGCACGCTACCCTGGAAGTTTTTGGCATTCCCATTGCTTATACACCCTACTTCCGCCACGTTGATCCCTTGACCCAACGTAAGAGTGGCTTTCTCGCACCAAAGTTAGATTCCTCTTCGGAATTGGGTTCTACGGTGCAGATCCCCTATTTTTGGGCCATTGATCGCGAGCGCGACTTGACATTCTCTCCTATCATCACGTCCGAGCAGGAACTCGTCTTGGTTGGTGAATATAGGGCCCTGACGGAGTTGGGTGGCTATCAAGGTGAGGTCAGTCTGACCTATACGGACAAACGGAACGACAACAACGAACGCCTAAGCGAGAAGGAAATACGCGGTCATGTTGATGCTTTAGGCCGTTTCGATATCGACCAGACATGGAGATGGGGATTCGATCTGTCGCGGTCGACGGACGATACCTACCTCAGCAGATACGATTTCAACGGCGAAGATACACTGACCTCCTCTCTCTTCGCCAAGGGTTTTGGGGGTCGGAATTTCGCCGCTGCGTCAGTCTTTGCCTTCCAAGGATTGGAAGTAGACGATAATCCTGGAACCACGCCGTTGGTCGCGCCCTTGCTAGAATATTCGGCCAGTTTGAACTCAGAACGACTTCCTGGCCGCGTACAATTCGATGCCTCGGCGGTATCTCTATACCGCCGGGACGGTTTTGACAGCCGGCGGTTGAGCCTAGATGGAAAATTGCAAATTCCTTATGTGGATGACCTGGGTAGCATTTACGCCCTGACGGCTAACCTTGGAGTTGACTTCTACAATCTCAATGGCTTCGCCACGACGGGCAAAGCTGGCGGTGATACAAGCGACAATAGGATCGAGTCCCGTTTGTGGCCGGTCCTGGCTTTAGATTGGCGTTTTCCCTTTGTGCGACGGGAGGGCACCGTCCGCCAGGTTGTGGAGCCAGTGGTTCAGTTGATCTTTGCACCGTATGGGGGCAATCCCAAGGAAATTCCAAATGAAGACAGCCGCAGTTTGGAATTCGACGATACCAATCTGTTCAGTCTGAACCGCTTCCCCGGCAACGATCGGGTTGAAAGCGGACCTCGCGCGAACATCGGCTTGAAGGCTTCAGCCCATGGCATCTCGGGTGGATACTCAAGTATCACAGTGGGTCAGGTATTTAGGGTCAGGGATGATGATACTTTCGCTCCCAGGACCGGCCTGGATGACCATCGATCCGACTATGTCATGGCGTTGACCGTTGCGCCATCGCGGTTTTTAGATTTGAATTACCGCCTGCGCCTGGATCGCAACAAATTTTCCCTGCGCCGCAACGAGATCTATTTTTCTATCGGACCGGAATTTCTAAAATTGAACACTTCCTATGTAGCGTTGGAGAGGGAACAGACAGTGGACGAACTAGACGCCCGCGAGGAACTTTACAATACCCTACGTTGGAAAATCGACCAGCGCTGGATTGCTACGGCCGAGAATCGCCGCGATTTGAGTGGTGACGAAAGCCAAATTCTTTCCAGGGCCGGAATTCAATATCTAGATGAATGCATCGGATTCAGCTTGACCATTCAGCGGAAATTTACCCGAGATCGAGATGTGGAGCCGTCGACGTCCGTCAATATTCGGTTTCTTCTTCAAAATCTAGGATGAGGCGGTCCTCTTTACCGACCATCGATTGTTTCTTGAAGTTGGATGCCGAGTTATCCCAATTCATCCGCAGAAACCTATGGAGGAAAAGATACTCTTCTACCCTAGTCGCAAATTATCACCTTATTGCCGCTATGGGATTAATCTCAAATCTCTATAATTTTGTGGGATTAGGTGCGTCACCATAGACGACTTTGGGGTCAAAAACTTTTTCCGTTTCCTCAAACTTTAGGCGTGGGGCTGCATTGTTCTCCATTGGGCCAATAGGTATGGAGCGGTAAAAACAAGATCGATAGCCTACATGGCAGGACGCGCCGCCGGTTACATCCACCCGAAGCCAGACCGAATCCTGATCGTCATCAATTCGCATTTCCACCACATTTTGCACCAGGCCTGACGTCTCGCCCTTATGCCAAAGGACCTGGCGGCTGCGGCTGTAGTAATGGGCCTCACCGGTTTCGATGGTACGGCGCAGCGCTTCCTCGTTCATATAGCCGTGCATCAGCATCTCGCCAGTGCGCGCATCTGAAGTCACCACAGGGATTAGTCCGGTCGCATCAAATTTTGGAGCGAGATCAAAGCCTTCCTCGATCTGTTCGGCGTTATGCCGAGGTGCGAATTGCATTGACGCCCCAGAAGATTTCATATCAGTCACAAAAATAGCCCTTACTTCACCTATCTGTCGCCTTAAATAATGTTTGCCCCGCCCATTGGCAACCTTGGTAAGGTATTGCAA
>CAXGCE010000068.1:0-7969 GCA_964007795.1 uncultured Alphaproteobacteria bacterium
TTACAAAAATTTGTAATTATCCCAAATTTCGGCAACCCGTAAATCAGCCATATTCCAGTTTGGAGCGGCTGCCAGATCAACTCTGGCGTGATTTCACCCTGGCTATCTTGACTAAAAGGGGGCAGGCCACATAATGTTTTGGCTCGGTATGCAACTAGTATAATGACCCAATATGATGAAAGCCTATAATCTTGGCGCTCTTTTTGATGCTGAATTGGGCGGTGATAACCTAGGTTTGATCGATTGCCTGAATTGGGACACGCCGCGCCATTATACTCACAGAGAGATCGATAATGTGGCCAACGCCTGTGCCCGCGGTTTACGTGCGGGCGGGCTTGATAGGGGTGACTCAGTTGCAATCCTTGCCGCTAATCGGGCGGAATATTTGTTTGGCTATCTGGCTATCCTGCGTGCGGGCATGATTGCCGTGCCGATCAGCTATAGGTTTCCCAGCGAGCTTGTCGATTATGTTTTGCGTGATAGTGGCGCGAAGCATGTGATGTGTGATAGAGCCCGGCGGCAGCGATTTAGTCTTGATCTGCCGGTAACAAATTTTGACGATGAAGACGACGGCGGGTTTGACGCCTTGCTGGATCATGGGTCATTTGAAGCCGTGCGGCCAGCAGATGACGATGTCGCCATGGTATTGTACACTTCCGGCTCTACCGGGCGTCCTAAGGGCGTGCCACTAACACAAAATGGGCACTTGTGGGCCTTACGCGGGCGCATGACTAAATGGCCTTATAATCATCATCGCCTACTGATAGCAGCGCCGCTTTATCACATGAATGCCCTATGTACTCTGCTGTTCGGGCATGCGGCCTCTACCACGACAGCGTTGTTACCGGAGTTTGACGCGAGAAAATATCTCCAAGCTATCGAGCGTTTCAAATGCACCTGGATTACTTGCGTGCCCACAATGTTGGCCATGTCCTTTATGGAAGAGGATCTATTGAAAAGTCTCGACTTGTCATCGGTTTCCGTTGTTCGGATGGGGTCGGCTCCTGCGTCGCCCAAACTGTGGGCCCGTGTGGAACAGGTATTTCCTGGCGCCGATATTTTGAACGGTTATGGCACTACAGAGGCCGGGCCGATGGTTCTGGGCCCTAGGTTAGGCAAGTCTGTGCCGCCCATGTCGGCAGGGTTCCAAGTCGATGGGGTCGACCTGAAATTAATCGACAAGGGCGGCAATGAAACGGACGAAGGTGTCTTGTGGCAACGCTCACCCGCCAATACGCCAGGTTATCTAAACCTGCCTGAAAAGACCGCTGAAGTGATTACACCGGACGGCTGGTATATTTCTGGTGACGTGTTTCGACGGGACGCAGATGGCGCCTACTATTTTGTGGGCCGGGATGACGATATGTTTGTTTGTGGCGGAGAGAATATCTACCCCGGCGAAGTCGAGGCGACCTTGGTCAGCCACCCAGGGGTGGAACAGGCCTGCGTCGTGCCCGTGCCGGATGATATAAAAGGCGAAAAACCGATAGCTTTTGTAGTGAAGTCCCATGGATCGACGGTGAAGGCGGACGAGGTAAAGCAATTCGCCCTGGCCAACGCACCTGCGTTCCAGCATCCTCGCATGGTGATTTTCATGGATGAACTACCCTTGTCTGGCCCAGGCAAGATTGACCGAAACGGGCTAGAGCAGCAGGGCCGGGAAATTTGGCAAAGTGAGGAAGCAAAGTGAAAGCCGCAGTCATTGACGAACATGGTGGACCTGGATCCATTAGGATAGACAACAATTTTCCTGATCCCGAACCGGGGCCCGCGGATGTGATTGTAAGAGTAGGGGCGACCACCTTGAATTATCACGATATCTTCACCCGCAAGGGCATGCCAGGCATCAAGGTCCCCATGCCCTGTATAATGGGCCTGGATTTTTCCGGGGAAATTGCTGATGTCGGCTCGGGCATAACTGACTGGAAGGTCGGCCAACGCGTGATGATCGATCCCGTTGACCGGGTCGGACCCGGCGGCCTGATTGGCGAAATGTGGCATGGGGGCCTTGCTGAATACTGCAAAGTGCCTAGCCATCACTTGGTAGCTCTGCCGGATAATGTAATGTACGAACATGCTGCCTGTCTGCCTGTGGCCTATGGCACCGCCTTGCGAATGATGTACACCATTGGAGAAGTGCAGAAGGGCGACAAGGTCTTAATTCTCGGCGCTTCGGGGGGGGTTGGAACCTGTGCAGTGCAGTTGGCGAAGCGGGCTGGTTGTGAAGTGATCGCTTGCGCTTCCAACCAAAAGAAACTGGATCGCCTGGCCAAAATCGGCGCGGACCACCTGATCAACTATGTTGAAGAAGACTTCATGAAGGCGGTTTGGACCAAATTTGGAAAGCCTCATCGCCGCCGATGGGGGGATGGCGTTGACGTTGTAGTGAACTTCACCGGGGGTGATACCTGGGTGCCAAGTTTGCGGGTTCTTCACCGGGGTGGCAAGGTTCTCACGTGCGGCGCCACGGCCGGCTACGACCCTACTGAGGATCTGCGATTTATTTGGTCTTATGAACTGAAGGTTCTCGGCGCTAACGGCTGGATGCGTGAGGATCTGACCACGCTGATTGAATTGTTAGATGATGGCTCCCTTAAACCCGTCGTTGACACTACGTTGCCGTTGGAGGAGGTCAACGAGGCCTTTCGTTTGCTGGAAGACCGCGTGGTCTTCGGCAAAGTCGTGGTAAAACCGTAAGGACACGGTAATGAACAATAAACCTGATCGCCTATCTCTTGAGGAAATTCAGGCCAACTTCGACAAATCCCCCTCTATTTCAACCCTTGGCCTGCAGGCATTGTCCTTGGACTATGAAGCAGCGGAAATCACCGTTCGGATGCCCTTGAACCCAAGCCTGGAGCGAGTGGCGGGGACTAAACAGTTTCATGGCGGACCCATTGCTTCGTTTGTTGATACAGTCGGCGACTATGCGATCGGTATGTTACTTGGCGGAGGAGTGCCCACGATCAATATCAGAATTGACTATTTAAAGCCGGCAGTCGGCGATGCTTTGACTGCCGTAGCCCGTGTCCGGCGAACTGGCCGTACAGTGACCGTTGTTGATATTGACGTCATGAATGAGCAGGATCAATTGGTGGCAATGGGTAGAGGTACTTATGCCACGTTGGTGGGATAGGAGGTGGAAATGGCTGAAATTGCGCAATTGGACCATACTGTAATCAATGTGCAGTTCGATATGGATCGGGCCGAGGGTCTGTTTCGTGATTTGGGCTTTACCCTGACGCCCCGGGGCTATCACTCTCTGGGGTCCATCAACCATCTGATGATGTTCGGGACTGATTACCTGGAATTAATTGGTCTGCCTCCCGGAATGGAAAACCCGCGCAAGGACATTGCCGAGGCGCCCCTAGGCATAAACGGCCTGGTCTTCAAGGCGACCAATGTGGATGAAACTTTCGCTCATATGAAGGACCTTGGTTTCGACGGCGATCCTCCCAAGGCGTTTACCCGGCCTGTTGAATTGCCTGATGGTATCAAAGATGCCGCATTCCGCACGGTCGCGGTTCGCAATGATGTCTTTCCGGGCGGTCGTGTTTATTACTGTGAACACAGGACGCCAGAACTGGTTTGGCGACCGGAGTGGCAATCTCATGGCAACGGGGCCTCGTCCATGCCTGAATTTATCATTGTTTCCAACGACCATGAGCGGGAGGCTAGCGATTTTGCCAGATTGTTGAATTCTGACGTTTCCGGCTCAAACGGTTGTCTCGCTGTGGCTTATCAGGGTGGACAACTTACCCTCATGTCCCCGGCGTCGTATACGGAGCGCTACGGTGTGGTTGCTTCCGCCATGAATGGCCGCAATTCCATATTTGGTGCACTGGTATTCCGCACCGATGACCTGGACAAGGCCCGTGCTAGTGGCACCCCGGTTATTGATGAGGCAAACCGGGTGGTCATTCGGGAAGGAAATTTTGATTCAGTATTAGAATTTATAGGATGACTGATATGCGCCCCAACCCCATGAAGGCCAAGCTTGCCGCTGGCCAATCTGTCTATGGCACCATGATCTTCGAATTCCTCAGTCCAGGCCTGCCACGCATCGTGGCAAATTCAGGTGCCGAATTTATTCTCTATGACCTCGAACACAGCGGCTTCTCCATCGAACAGATGAAGACCCAGTTTGCCTTGTGTGCCGCAGTAGGCTTGGTGCCTCTCGCCCGGCCACCGGGAAAGGCCTATAACATTACGGCGAGGATGTTGGATGTGGGCGCATTCGGCCTGCTGTATCAAATGGTGGGTAGTGCTGACGAGGCGCGGGAGTTGGTGAGCTGGACCCGCTATCCTCCAGCCGGCGTACGTGGTGCGATCTTTGGCGGTGCTCATGACGACTATACGAGCGGAGATACGGCGGAAAAGGCTGCTGCCGCGATGGAACGTACTTTGGTCTGCGCCTTGATCGAGACCAAGGCTGGTTTGGACAATGTTGATCAAATTATGGCCGTGGATGGCATCGACGTAGCTCATCTAGGCCATTTTGATTTGTCCTTATCCTTGGGTATTCCCGGTCAGTTCGACCATCCAGACCTGCAGCGTGGCATAGATAAAATTGTCGAAGCAGCAGAAAAAAATGGCAAGTCCGCTGGCGCAATGATGCCTAATCTGGAATGGGGTCTGGACCTAAAGAACCGGGGTTATCGCATGATTTCCTACAGCCACGACATGGCATTGTTGAGTGAAGGCCTGACGGAGGGTCTTGTTGCTCTCAAAGGAACAAATTGAGCATTATTGCAGTCCGGACCAGTTTTCCCCGCTGGCGCTTTCAGCCAATTGAAATGCGGCTCTGATCTTTTTCATGGTGTCGTCTGGTAAAGGACCCTTTCCGGCAGCTTCCAGGTTGGTGGCCAGGCTACTTGCCTTTGTAGTACCGACAATGGCGCAATCCAAACCGGGCTGGGACAGTGTGAAACGCAATGCTATCTCGGGCCAGTCATTGGCGCCAAAACCAAGGTCCTGAGGTGCAAGCCCCATTTTTGCCAAGCGTTGGGCATAGTTTTCGGCGTAGTTGATGTACATGCCTTCTTGGTTCGCTGCTCCTTTCCAGGCGGCGTTGGCGATGGAACGCTTTGACAACACGCCCACGTTGTTTTCTCGGCAAACCGGCAGCACATGATCAATATTTGCCTGGTCGCAGATATTGATGGAGGTTTCGATCACCGATATATCCTCCAAACCAGCCGCGTAGGAGGCAGATTCGTTGTCGCCTGCAAAGCCAAGGAAGCGAATTTTCCCGGCCTCCTGTGCCTTGATCAGGGCGCCGACGGCTTCCCCTCTCTGCAGGGTTTCAAAATCGCAGGTATGAAGCAGCATGACATCCAGATGATCTGTTTGCAGCCGGCGCAAGGCGCGATCCACAGTGTTGAGGATTACATCTTCTGACCAGGCCGCGCCCTTGACGCCATCCATGGCATGACCGCATTTGGACACCAGCACATAATCGTCTCGTCGGTGGCTGATTGTCTTGCCAATCATCTCTTCCGAGCCGTCATATCTGGCGGCCGTATCGATCAGATTAACACCTTGATCCAACAATTCGTTTAGAATGGTGGCAACCGCCTTTTGTTCGGTTTCAAGAAATCCAACGGGAGCGCCTCCGAAACCTAACGGAGAAACCTGCAACCCGGTCTTGCCAAGAATACGTCTTTCCATTCCACTCTCCCCTGATCAACATATGTATTGTAACGTGTTGGCCATGGAAATACGCACCAACTTTGTCCCCGGTGTGCCAAGGATTGCCTATGACGAGGCCGGTGCGGGGCCGCCGGTTCTGTTCTTACACGGTATTGGGGGCAATCGGACAAATTGGGGCGAACAATTACTGGCTTGCGCCCCCACAAACCGTGCTATCGCTTGGGACGCTCGCGGTTACGGACGATCAGAGGACTATGAGGGGCAGCTGAATTTTGCCCAGTTCGCCGATGACGTCGTGCGCTTATTGGATCATCTGGTGATTCCTTCGATAACGTTGGTGGGATTGTCTATGGGCGGCCGGATCAGCCAGGATGTCTATTTTCGATATCCTGAACGTGTTCGGGCAATGGTGCTGTGTGATACATTTCCCGGTACCACGCCTAACTTGCCGCCTGAGAAGATGGATGAATTCATCAATCTGCGCAAAGGGCCGTTGTTAGCTGGCAAGAGCTTGCGAGAAATGGGGGAACCTCTCGCCCGTACCCTGATCAGTAAAACTGGCAAACCAGAACATTTCCAGCGCCTGGTGACCAGCATCGAGGCTTTGCACAAAGAGAGTTACATCAAGACCATCGAGGCCACGGCCCGTTACAACCGGCCAGTGGATTTATCAACGGTCGCGGTTCCCGTGCAACTTATCTACGGCGCCGAGGACAATTTGACTCCGCCTGAGATCGGCCGAAAAATGCAGCAAAAAATTTCTGGTGCGGAACTGGCCATTGTTGATGGGGCGGGCCATTTGGTGAACATCGAGCGCGGGGCGGAATTTAATATTATTTTGCAGGACTTCCTGAAACGCGTTGCGTCGACCGAAGGTTCGCCACAAAATTCGTCTGGTAGTTAGCGGAAGAGAGGAATTTCATGGCGAGGCACATCGTTTGTTTGACATTTGATTTTGATGTGATGTCTGGGCACATTGCCCGTGGCCATATTACGCCCACACTAATTTCGCGCGGTGAATTCGGCGCAGTGGGGGCGGCACGTATCCTTTCTCTTCTGAGAGCTAGAAACATTTCTAGTACCTGGTTCATTCCCGGCTTCACTATAGAGACCTATCCAGAAATCTGCTCCCAGGTGGTCGAAGGCGGTCATGAAATCGGCCACCACGGCTGGACGCACCGCCAACCGGCGTCGCTTGACCGGGATGAGGAAGAAGCGGAGCTGATACGGGGCAATGAATGTATCGAAAGGCTATCGGGGCAAAAGGCTCGAGGTTACCGCTCGCCTGCTTGGGACTTAAGCGCCCATACCTTGGATTTGCTTTTGAAACATAAATTCTATTATGAAAGCTCAATGATGGGGCACGACTATTCTCCCTACCGCGCCCGTCAAGGAGATGTGATCGATCTACAGAAACCCATGAAATTTGGCCAAACAACTCGGCTGATAGAGATGCCTATCAGTTGGTCACAGGACGATCATCCGCATTTCGAAATGGCGGGGTCACGACCTGGCCACAGAAACGCCAACAGCGTGCTGGAGAACTGGGTGGACGATTTCATTTATATGACCCGCATAACGGATTGGGGCATTCTGACCTATACCTGCCACCCGTATGTAATCGGCCGTGGCCATCGGATGCTCATGCTGGAACGTTTGATCGACAAGGTCCGTGACCTGGGCGCTGAATCCACACATGGGGAAGTCCTTCTCTCCCTTCATGTAGATCATGATTTTGTTCTCGGCGATGTCGGACTTGATCTGGGCCAGGGTTTCTTCGGACATGGTTGTTCCTCGGACCGGTTGAAGTTTCAGGGTGTCTGGGTCTTGATCGATAGGGCGTGGATCGAGCCGTCTGCAAGGTTCCCTCCGACGGTGGCGTAGACCATCTGGTGCTGTTGCACGCGGGACTTGCCGCGGAGGAAAAGCACAAGGTCACCGTGGCTAGTGAAGCGTGCGTGGTGATCTTGGGGCGGTCGAAACAGGATTATTCAAAGTTCAAAAAGATCGAAATTTATCCTTTCATAATCTAGGTACAAATTGATAACAAATTGCCAGTCAATCGAAATCTCACTTCGAGGAACACTCCCTGTCTGTGGAATTTCCATCCGCTAACAAAAAATCCCGGTTCAAAATTTACACCGGTAAATTCAAAACAAACCCAGACGACGTCGTCATCATCATGGTACGTTACAGTTTTAAAAAGTCAACTCAGCTTTCTCAGTCATAGGCATCAAAGTCCATTGGCTCGTTTGGCGTACCTTAGGGTTGAGTCTGATTCTACGGACTCCTTGTATGTGTCTTTGATAGACTGGCT
>CAXGCE010000069.1:0-7851 GCA_964007795.1 uncultured Alphaproteobacteria bacterium
CAGTGTATCCGGCCCCGCTTGGGAAGCGCCAGGCTTGGCACGACGGGTGCGACACGTAGCCCAATCCTTGATCCGGGTGGAAGCCGATGAGGTGACCTATCCTTTGCATATCATCCATCGTTATCGACTTGAAAAGGCCCTGTTGTGTGATGAGTTGATGACCGCCGATTTGCCGGGAGCCTGGCGCGACGGGATGAAACAATTGATTGGTGTCGACGTTCCAAACGACCGGGACGGCTGCATGCAGGATATTCATTGGATGGAAGGGGCGTTCGGTTATTTCCCAACCTACACCTTGGGGGCCATGGCGGCGGCGCAAATTCATCGGGCCGCCGACTTGGCGTTGCCGGATTTGACCAAACAACTGGGACAGGGCGATTTCCGTGCTCTTATGAACTGGTTGGAAGAAAACGTTCATGGATTGGGTCGATTCCACGCCAGCACCGATGATCTGTTGCGCGCGTTGACGGGCGCGCCCCTGGATGGTGCAATTTTCAGGGAACATCTTGAAAAGCGTTATCTGGCTAGATAGTTTGGCGCCTCATTTTTTGAGGAGATTCACCGTGCAGTATATCTCGACCCGCGGCCGATCGCCCGATCTAGAATTTGGGAATGTTTTGCTGGCTGGCCTCGCCCGGGATGGCGGGTTGTATGTACCGACCGTATGGCCGCATCTGAGCCACGATGATCTGCGGGGCCTAGCGGACCTGTCCTATGCGGGGGCCGCGGCACGAATCCTTGCGCCCTTTATGGACGAGATCGAACCGGACGAGTTGGAGGAGATGACACGGGCCGCCTATGATGTGTTTGCAGACGACAGCGTCGTGCCCCTGCGGCAATTGTCTGAAAGTCATTGGTTGATGGAACTGTTCCATGGCCCGACACTGGCCTTTAAGGATGTAGCCATGCAATTGCTTTGCCGTCTATTCGACCGGGAACTTCACAGTCAAGGACGGCGGATCACCATTGTCGGTGCCACATCCGGTGATACGGGGTCGGCAGCAATCGAGGCCTGCAAGGATCGGGATTCCATCGACATATTCATACTTTATCCCCATGGCCGGGTGAGTGAAGTGCAGCGGCGACAGATGACCACGGTTCTCTCGGACAATGTACACAACATCGCCATCGAAGGTACGTTTGACGACTGTCAAGCCCTGGTAAAAGGTGCCTTCAATGATCTAGCATTTCGGGATGAAATTGGGATGTCCGCGGTCAATTCTATCAACTGGGCCCGTGTGGTGGCTCAGGTCGTATACTATATCACCACGGCGGTGGCCGCCGGCGCTCCCGACCGAAAGGTCAGTTTCGCTGTGCCGACTGGCAACTTTGGTTGTGTCTTTGCGGGCTATGTGGCGGCCCAAATGGGGCTGCCGGTGGACAAGTTGATCGTTGCCACCAACCGAAACGATATCCTACACCGCTTCTTCCAGACAGGCACCTATCGTAAAGATAAGGTCTTCGCGACACAAAGTCCGTCCATGGATATTCAGGTGGCCAGCAATTTCGAGCGCTTACTGTTCGATTTGGCAGGTCGGGACAGCGCGGTCGTGCGAGAAAATATGGCGAAATTAACCAAAGAAGGTGGGTTCGAGGTCTCGTCGGCGGCTATGAGCCAGGCGCGTGTGCTTTTTTTATCTCACTGTGTTGATGAAGAAGCCACGACGAGGACGATAGGCGAGGTCTACGGGGCGACGGGCATCATCATCGATCCGCATACGGCTGTTGGTCTGCGGGCAGCACAAGAACTGATGCCCAATGGCCCCGTCATCGCCTTGGCCACGGCGCATCCGGCGAAGTTTCCGGACGCGGTCGAGAAGGCCTGCGGTGTCCGGCCGACATTGCCAGACCAAATGGCGGATTTATATGAACGGGAAGAACGCTTTGCGACATTGCCCAATAATCAGGCGGCGTTGCAGGATTACATACGCGGTTTGCGCCGCGCTTAACCTGGGGATTTTTCTGACGTGACAATGCAAATGACGACCCTGGCCAATGGCCTGCGTGTCATAAGTGAAAGCCGAGAAGGGGTCCAGACAACGGCGGTGGGTGTCTGGGTCGACGCCGGCGCCCGATACGAGACCATCGCCAACAACGGGGTGGCTCACATGCTTGAGCACATGGCCTTCAAGGGCACACAAAGCCGCAGCGCTCAGGACATCGCCGTGGAGATTGAAAGCGTGGGCGGCCATCTCAATGCCTATACATCCCGCGAACATACCGCTTATTTTGTCCGGGTCTTAAAGGAGGATTTGGCGCTTAGCGTCGATATCCTAGCCGATATTCTCCAACACTCTACTTTTGAGGAGGAGGAACTGGCGCGGGAACGGGCGGTTGTAATCCAAGAAATCGGTCAGGCCGAGGATACGCCTGACGACATCATCTTCGACCACTTGCAAGCAGTTTGCTTTCCCGACCAACCTTTGGGCCGATCAATACTGGGGCCGGCGGAAGGGGTCGCCAATATGGGCCGAGACGTTCTGTTTGATTTCATGGCGGAACATTACACAGCCTCGCGTCTGTTGCTGTGCGCCGCGGGTGCGGTCGAACACGATGCTCTCGTTGCTATGGCGAAGGAAAAATTCGGCGGCCTGCAGCAGGGTGGGCTCAATCCTCTCGAGCCAGCTGTGTTTAAAGGTGGTGAAAGCCGCGATGAAAGAGAGTTGGAGCAGGTGCATTTCACCCTGGCGCTTCCGGCCCTGGCTTATGAAGATGTAGATTTCTATCCTATGCAGGTAATGTCCACGGTACTGGGCGGGGGCATGTCATCGCGCCTATTCCAGGAAATTCGGGAAAAACGTGGCCTTTGTTATTCGATCTTTTGCTTTGCCTCATCTTATAAGGAATGCGGTGCCTTCACAATTTATGCGGGCACCGGGGCGGATCAGGTAGGGGAACTGGTGCCGGCCATATGTGACGAAATTTTGCGTCTGAGCGGGGACGCGGGCAGTGACGAGGTGGATCGTGCCCGTGCCCAATTAAAGGCAGGTACCTTGATGTCTTTGGAAAGTTCTGCTTCGCGAGCGGAACAATTAGCACGTCAAACCCTAGTATTCGGACGGCAAATTCCTTTGGCCGAACTGATCGAACGTATCGACGCCGTCGATGTGGCTGCGGTGCGTCGGGTAGCTGGGCGGATCACCGGTGTCGGCCAACACTCGCCCAATCTTGCCCTGGCTGCCATGGGCCCCATCGGAGGCCTTGCCAGCCGTGATGAAATTGCGGCAAGGTTTGCCAGAGGTTGAACTGTTAAGCAATTTGATGGGAACCGTGCGTGCCGGCATTTTTGCGTAATCCACCCTGGATCGGCAACCCGCCGACTTTGAAGGGAGAACGGGTTTATCTGCGTGTGCCGCAGTTATCTGATTGGGCGGAATGGGCTCGTCTGCGCGCAGCCTCACGGGATTTTCTCACACCGTGGGAACCGATCTGGTTGGAAGATGAACTAACAAAGAATGCCTACCGGCGTCGGCTGCGGCGCTATTCCAGAGATTCCCGCGATGGTGTGGGTTATGCCTTTTTTATATTCCGCAACGATGATGATTGCCTGTTGGGCGGCATAACCTTATCGAACGTTCGCCGTGGCGTGACGCAAAGTTGCGCTGTGGGCTATTGGATGGGTCAGCAATATGCGGGCCAGGGCATGATGCAGGACGCCGTCAAAACCTCGTTCTCTTTCGTTTTTGATGAACTGGGTCTGCACCGGTTGGAAGCAGCCTGTCTGCCTAACAACGAGGCCTCGACCACTGTGCTTTTGAAGACTGGATTTCAAAAGGAAGGTTACGCCCGAAAATATCTGCGCATTAATGGGCAGTGGAGTGACCATTTACTCTTCGCCATTTTGAAGACAGATTGCCGGGACAACAGTTGACGACAAATCGCAAACCATTCAAGCGGCATAAGAACGGTGTTATGATATTTGTGCGTTTGCGGCCATGCGCATCTGCTAACCGCATAGACGGTATCCAAAAATTGCCGGACGGTTCCGTCTGCCTCGTGGTTCGAGTCACGGCAGCGCCGGAAAAGGGTCGAGCCAATCAGGCCCTGGTCAAGCTTTTAGCCAAGGCCTGGGGGGTGTCACAGAGTAGCCTTAGCATAGTTGCCGGCGCCAAGGAGCGTACAAAGACATTGCTTTTGGAAGGGGATGCTGCAGCCGGAATGTTGATGCTGCGAAGGTGGCAGGCCGAAGGGCTGGGTTGATTAGGTAGATCAGCGCCTGTTCACCCTCGTGTATTTCCAAATTTGGTATGCCGGGCGAACTCCAGGGTCGATGTGCTAAATCCGCACCCCTACAAGCGCTAAACAACACAGACGCTGCCAAGCAGATACCGATCGTCCGACATCGTCGCCGGATGACTTATGGCAAAACCCGAGCCTGCGACGAATTGGTATAAGCCAATTGAGCGGGTTACAAAAACCCAACTCTTAGGTATGAGGCATTCCCACAGCCATCAAGGTATCGAGCGAAGGGCCAAGAAATCCCACATGAGTCGGTCAATTCAGAATCGAGCCACGGCAAAAACCTGGCCAATATTTCAAATTATGCCGCAATTCTTAGGCGCGAGACCTCCCGCAACACATAAACAAGAATGTTGACGACTAGGGAGACAACCAAAAGGACAATACCCAACCCCAATGCCTTAGACAAATCGCCCTTACTTGCTTCCAGGGCAATTGTAGTGGTCATAACGCGCGTTACGTGATCGATATTTCCGCCCACGATCATCACGGCGCCGACTTCCGCTGTGGCCCGGCCAAATCCTGCTAATACTGCGGTCAGCAGGGCAAATCGTCCGTCCCAAAGAAGTACCGCCAGGCGGCCTAGGGGTGAAATTCCCAGTGATTGTAATTGCTCACGGTATTCAAGCCACATTTCCTCCATCACTTGGTGGCTTAGGGCCGCGATTATGGGTAAGACCAGAATGAACTGGGCGATAACCATGGCAGTGGGCGTGAACAATAGGCCAAGGGCACCCAAGGGGCCGGAGCGAGACAGAAGTAGATAGACCACCAAGCCAACAACCACCGGCGGCAGACCCATCAGGACATTTAAAAATACCACTAGGACCTTGCGGCCGGGAAAGCGAAACAAGGCCGTCATGGCGCCGATAGGAAGACCTATCAATGTCGCAATCACCACCGCCGTCAAACTGACCCGCAGAGACAGGGCAATGATTTCCCGCAGGTAACCATCATCCTGAGTAATAAGTTCGAAAGCACTGGTTAGGGCCGGCCAAAAATCGGTCATGGGGTAAATCCTGCCACAGGCTTGAGCTGGGCCCAAGCTCGACGCACAATAGCCAGGCAAATATTATTCTCCGAACGCGTCATCCAATCTTTGGAGCCTTTCCATGTATCCGCAACCGACCGTGATTGAAGCAACTATTTTTGCACAGGTGCCTGATGAGTTGCAGCTATTAGACAGAGACTCGCACATGTCGCGGGACATCTTCAGGGGTCGGCCCTTGGGATCTTTTCTTGAGGGTCCCTCATTCGATCGTGATGGGAATTTATACGTGGTTGATATCGCCCATGGCCGGGTTCTCAGAGTTTCGGAAGGCGGCGAGTTTACGGTGGTTGCTGACTATGATGGCAGTCCGAATGGATTAAAAATTCACAAGGATGGCCGCATTTTTGTTGCCGACAGGCAGAACGGCATCATCGAGGTCGATCCGGTCAACGGCAAGATATTCCCGTATATCAGTCCGGATCAATTGCCGGGGTATAAGGGCGTAAATGATTTGTTCTTTGCCTCCAATGGGGATCTTTATTTCACCGACCAGGGGGATACTGGACTACACGATGCAACAGGTCGGGTATTCCGTCAGGATACAAATGGAGCCCTGCATTGCTTGATCGACAACGTGCCAAGTCCCAATGGCCTCGTCATGGACCCCGAGGAAACTTTCTTATATATCGCAGTGACTCGGGCCAACGCAGTTTGGCGCATGCCCTTCCGCAAGGATGGTAGCGTCAATCGGGTCGGTATTTTCGCGCAATTGGTAGGCGGCATGGGCCCAGACGGCATGGCCATGGATGTTGATGGTAATCTTTCCATCGCTCATGCGGGATTTGGTGCGGTCTGGCTGTTCTCTGCCCTGGGGCAGCCAATCTACAAAATCCCCGATCCCGACGGCAGTCCCCTGACCACCAACATAGCTTATGGTGGTCCGGACAATGGCTCTCTTTTTATCACCTCGTCTTTCAGCGGTAAGATCCTGCGTGCTGAATTGCCCACGCCAGGACAAATCATGTACGCCCATATGGATTAGAGTTGGGGATCAGTCTCAATAATGTGGCCGGCAGCGAATAACTCGTCGATTTGGGCCGCCTTTAGGCCGGCAGTCGCAAGGGCGGTCCGGCTGTGCTGGCCAATGCTGGGAGGGTCCTGACGGACCGTGAAGCCGCGGCCATTCATTTCTATGGGCAGGCGAGGTGTCTTGACCCGTTTTCCGCCCGGGAGCTTCATTTCCTTTAGTTGACCGTTGGAGTTGAGGTGAGGGTCGGTCAACAAATCCTCAGGTTTGTTTACTGGACCAAAGGCAAGTTGTGCTGCTTCGCATTTATCTAGCAACTGGGCGGTCGTAAGCGCCTTGAAGGTTTTGGCTACGGCATCGACTAGCCAAGATCGTTGCTCCACTCTACCGCCATTACTCTGCAGGCGTTCGTCGGCAAAAAGGTCGGGCCGGTCGAAGACTTCGCAGAATTTTTTCCATTGGGTATCCGTAACTACGCCAATGAACATTGGTTTGCCTTCCTTGCTCTCGAAAGTGTCATAAATGCCCCAAGCACGGTTAGGGACGGACATGGGTACCAGAGGTTGGCCATTTATTCCGAATTGGACAATGTGCTGACCTACTGCGAAGGCGGCGGTTTCGAATAACGCCGCCTTGACCAGTTGCCCCTTGCCGTTGATATCGCGCTCCCGCAGGGCGGCCAGGACGCCGATTACCCCGGCCATGCCCCCCATGATATCCACAATGGAGGCGCCGGCCCTCAGAGGTTGTCCCGGCGGGCCAGTCATATAGGCCAAGCCGCTCATCATCTGCACGATTTCATCAAGCGCACGACGCTCCTCGTATGGGCCGGATAAAAATCCCTTTAACTGCAAATAAACGAGACCAGGGTTGATACCGATGAGCCTATCGAAACCCAGTCCGAGGCGCTCCATGGTCTCCAAGGCAAAATTCTCTAACAAGATGTCTGAAGAGCGAACTAAGGCCTCCACCGCCGGCCGGCTCCCTGGCGCTTTCAGATCAATAGCCAGGCTCTGCTTATTGCGACAGAACAGAGGAAAAAAACTGATCCCCACCCCTTTTAGGTGGCGGGTCCGATCGCCATCAGGGACCGGCTCAATCTTGGTCACTGTGGCGCCTAGATCTGCCAATATCATTCCTGCAGACGGCCCCATCACTGCATGGCTGAATTCCAATACCCTTATTCCGGCGAGTGGCAGGTTGCTTAGATTATGCATCTTTAACGGCGCAATTTGAGCACCTGGTCAGGAATTTTTCCATAGTTCGTTTCTGAAATACCCGTTCCATTTAGTTATCTTAAGCCTTCGGTTGATATTCTGATAGTTGTGAGAATGCTTGGCCCCCAAATTCTAGGGTATTACAGCCAGCCTAAACCACTCAGCCTTTTTCGTGCAGGTAGGGAGTTTTCGAAAATAGCCTTTTGGCGGCAAAGTCAGACTACTGGCACCCGCCTTGCAGCGATCATGGCCGGCGATATGACTTCGATATCCAGGGGTACCCGCCAGCGTTTCGTGAAACGCACTTTTGGGGTCTTATTGTCATCCATTCCACCGTCGATGGTAAAACCCTCAAACCCCCTCGTCATGACTTCATT
>CAXGCE010000070.1:0-7821 GCA_964007795.1 uncultured Alphaproteobacteria bacterium
GACCTCAGTTGCTCTCTGCTGTCGGGCCTGAGCTTCTAGTACACCTGTTGCTGTCCACCGATTGTCGATTCTCTCTTTGAGCTGGTTAACGATGACCGAACATTCCGCCTTCCCGGCCAGATCGTTCCGCTCCTCCGGATCTGATGCCAGGTCAAACAGCTGGCAGGAATCAAACTCCGAATAGTAGTTCAGTTTCCACCGCTTGGAACGAATCATGCAAGATGGCTGGTCACCCAGAAGTCCCGCGTATTCACAAAAGACCTGGTTTGGCCAGTCTGGCATCTCTGGTGCATGTGCGCGGTCGCAATAGGGATGCTATCGAATTATACCGATGGGTCTTGGAGATGCGGCCCGACTACCCTGAAATTTTGATCAACCTGGGCCATTGCCTGATTATGGTGGGAAAGGTCGAAAAATCTAGGGAGGCCTACTTGGCCGCTTTGCGCCTTGACGAAAATCTGGAGGGTGCCATCACCGGTTTGGTTTACCTGGACGAGCGTGAAGGTGATTTCGATGCCGCCTGGGAGCGTCTGGCGCCTTGTTTGGCAGCCAGGGGGGTTGGCTCGGTTAGCGGCGCGGTGGCTGGTGCCTTCGCGACCATGGCGGGGCGGTTGGACAAAGTGGATGAAGCCATTGAAACGGCGGAACGGAGCCTTTCGTCGATGCGGCGAGACGGGGGTGGTGGTGCTGCGGAAATGAACCTGCGCTTCGCCGTTGGCCGCCTTTACGAGCGCACTGGCGAATTTAATCAGGCGTTTGCATATTTTCAGGACGGAAACGCTTTGACGAAGGAGATTTTCGATGCGGGCAAGTTTGAAACAGAAATCAACTCGTTAATTGAATTTTTCAACAACCCGGAACCAGAAATCGTCGCTGACAATCTAGATGAAACGCCCGTATTCATTGTCGGGATGCCGCGATCCGGCACCTCCTTGGTAGAGCAAATTTTAGCCTGTCACCAGAAAGTTCATGGAGCGGGAGAAGTGCCCTATCTCTTCGAGGCAATCGATACAATGTCGATCAACAATCCCATGAACGTGCCCTTTTCCCAATTTCTCGGACTGGCTGGCCAGGAAACCTTGAATGGCGCGGCGCGGCAATATCTGGAATGTTTGCGCCATTCAATGCCTGAAACTTTGCAAATGACCGAGAATTTACGTATTACCGACAAATTACCGGGTAATATTCTGCATGTGGGCATGATCCAAAGATTATTTCCAAAAGGGCGCGTTATTCACATCCGGCGCGATGCCATGGACACATGCCTGTCCTGTTACGTGCAGAATTTTGGCGAACGATTGCCATTTACCACTAATTTCGAGCATTTGGCTGCCTATTATGCGGGCTATGACCGCATCAGCCGTCATTGGGCAGGTATCATGGGAGCACAGATGCTGGAGTTGTCATACGAGACCTTGGTCGCGGATACTGAAGGGGAAAGCCGACGGCTTTTGGAATTCATCAGCGTGCCCTGGGATCCAGCCGTCATGGATTTTCATTCATCCGGCCGGGTCGTCACTACCGCCAGCTATGATCAGGTGCGTCAGCCGATCTATCACGGCTCCATTGGCCGTTGGCGTAATTACGGGGAACACCTGCAGCCTCTGGCCGCAGCGCTCATGAGACAAAATATCGACGTTGAACAGTGATGATCCCGATGACGGACTGGCCCATGGTCCGCATTTCGGGGCAGGATAAGCATTCTCACGGTGAAACATTGCCATGCTGACAACATACTTGATCGTAGACGATTTTTTTGAAGACCCCGCCGCCGTGCGGCGGAATATGTTAGATATGGACTATCCCGAACCGAGATCGAACGCCTATTATCCGGGCCGGGATTCCGCGCAACAGTTTAAGTTGCCTGGAATAGACGAACTGGTCAGCAGCCTAACGGGTGAAAAAGTGGTCGAAAGCAAGCTGCTCTCCCACGGCCATGCCCGTATTTCACTGGCCGCCGACGATCTTGAGCGCAAAGCCACGGTGCATATTGATCCCGGCGTGGTCTGGTCGGCTATTATTTACATGAATCTGCCGGAGCAATGCCAAGGTGGCACGGAATTCTTTCGCCACAAGGCCTGGAATATGGAGCGGGCACCAATATATCCGCGGGAACTGGCCGAAATGGGCGTTCAGAACTACGTCGAGGGTAGTGTCAAGATCATTGGACAGGACAGCAACGACATGAGCAAATGGGAAAAAACCATGATGATTCCCATGCGGTTTAACCGGCTGGTGCTTCTGCGACCATGGTATTTTCATACGTCCGGAGCTTCATTTGGTGATAACAAGGAAAACGGACGTTTGGTGTATCTCATGTTCTTTGATGGCGTCAGTTAATTCGACAGAGGTAACAACCGGTGTCATTACTCGTCGTATTTATCAGCGGTTTCCCACCGTCCTCGATTTTTAAAGGGTAAACATGTTGCAAACTCGACACAGTGCGGGATTTTCGACACAATATCCATTCGAAAGGCTTGCAATTAAATCCGGCAAATGAACAATATGTATGAGTTAGGGCAGCATATCGCCCTTTTTGTGTGCAATTGCGACAAATTTAATGGAGAGGTACCAGCAATGAAAAAGCTGCTGTACGGAACAACGGCCCTTGTGGCGGCTGGCATGGTTGCCGGCGGCGCGCAAGCTGCCGATAAGATCAAAGTAGGCGTGGGCGGATACTTTTTTGGCTATTTGGTGGGGGTAGATCAGGACGACTCCGCCGCAAGCGGCGCCCTTGGAGCCGCGCCCGGTAATAACCGCCGCGGTCATGGTATCACCCGTGAAGGTGAAATTATTTTCACCGGCAAGACGACTTTGGACAACGGCATTCAGTTTGGCGTCCAAGTTCAGCTCGAAGCTGAAACTTGCGGCGACCAGATCGACGAAACCTTCATGTGGATGTCGGGTAGCTTCGGTAAAATCAACCTTGGTTCTGAGAACTCGGCCGCTTATCTGATGGGTTACGGCTCAGTAGCCGCGTCTCATTGGTCAGCCGGCGTGAACTCGCCCGGTAGCCGTTTTCACAATACTGGTGGCAACGCAGCGGGGTTCAACACGACCAACGCTCAGTTGACCTCGGACGCTGAAAAGATAACCTATTTCACGCCACGCATGTCCGGTTTCCAGCTTGGTGTTTCATACACGCCGGAAAGAGCTCAGGATATCTCAAGTTACTCCGGTATGGAGGGTAACGCTGATGCCGGTGATCAGAGTGAAGTAGTTGAAATTGGCGCCAACTGGACTGGTAAGATGGGTGGCACGAGTGTTGGTGTCTCCGGTAGTTGGGGCGAAGCCAGCGAGGAAGTGTCTTCGGCAACCACGGATGACAGACAAGAATATACTCTTGGTCTCAAAGCCTCCATGAACAACGTTTCTGTAGGCGTCCGTTTCCGTAACGACGACCGGGGCCTCGGTGTCAATACCGATGCTGAAGCCTGGGTAATTGGCGTACGTTATAAGTCTGGCCCCTGGGGCATGGGCGTACAAATTGCCAATAATGAGGTTGGTCAGGGTGTTGGTGCCGGTGTTGACGAAGCGCGAGCCATTGAAATTGGCGGTTCGTACAGTGTCGGTCCTGGCATCAGTGTGGTTGGCGGCGTTCAGGTGCATGATCTTAGCGCAGGTGATGGTGATCCTGGGGCAGAAAATGATGCGACCGTCATTTTCATCGGTACATTCTTGGGATTCTAAGTTAACCCAACAGTTGACTTTAAGGAGACGGGGCGGACTTCGGTTCGCCCCGTTTTCTTTTTCTGATCATGCCTGCCGGAACAGATCCGGTTTTATCTGATGTTTGATCGGCAGTTTTTCCACAAAAGTATCTTGTCTTAAATCAACCGATAAAATGAAATACTCTGGGATTTGGTCAAAGACGGCTTGAACCAATTTAAATTTCGTTGATGCGCGCGATGGCGGCGGCCTTCGAAGCGACGATCGAATTCTGGCGGAACGCAAATATCTACGGCTTACTCCGCTTCGAATATGAAGACCTGGCCATCAATTCCAGTGACATTATCATGGTAATTCGGCAGAGGTTTGGCTTTGTACCCGCTAAGTCACGGACGACCTGGGAAAAGGGAAGCAAGCACCGGAACCGAACATTACGAGTCTTCGCGACCGCCGGCGATATGCAGCCGGGAAAGGCAATTCATCGAACGGCCAGCAATCATTAGAAAGCCAACAAGAAGCCCCCCGTATTATTTTTGAGGCAACCGAAACCACTAGATAGTTTCGTTTACCTGGATTGCGGTCATGAGTTTCCCTGTAGCCAAGCTCAGGGTGTTTGGCGGTCATTCAAATCGGCAACAATAAATTCCACCAAATCACGAGGATGTTCGCGTAACTGGTGCACGCAGGGTACCGGGTTTTGAAACAGGTGATCGACCGTCGCAGTATGTTTTCCCCCAGGCGTTTTTGGCAGGTCCTCAGCTGGCACCCCCAGGGATCCCATACAACCCACCTGACCGTCCCGGCTGATCCGCACGCCGGCCAGACCGCAGGGTGCAGTGCAATGATCCCCCACATAGGGCACGGTCCAGCATGACAGATTGGTGAACCGGCCTTGCAGGACGTCCCCCGGGGCCGAGGTATAAACCGCCACGCCAGGTACGGCCGACAGTTTTGCCATATGCGCCGGCCCTGAATCGGCGGCCACAATGTAGTCGCATTGACCCACACTTTCGAGCAAATCACCGATGGACGAAAAAGCTTCGATGACGTCCACCGTTGGCGGCAACTCGGGTCTAATAGCCTTGCTGAACAACAGACCCTGCCGTTGGTTGCGATTTAGGCACAGGGTAATCTGGCCCTTGTCCTGCAAGGCATTTATGATCGCCAGTGTGGCCGCCACGGGTAGAGTACGCAGGGGCGAACTGGCCAGAGGAAACAGGCCGATCTGCAAGGGGCGATCGGAAGCCACGGGCGCCCTTTGGTTGGCGTAGCGTGTACTCGGTGTCAATTTGAACGCTGCCAGTAGGTCCGCCTCCATATCCACTGGCCAGAATTCGATGTTGCGCCGGCTTTCCAAATGGCCCAGGTCTATGACCACATCCCATCGTCGGCGTTCTTTGCGTGATAGCCAGAGAGCATAAACGGTGATATTGCCAGCTCGCAGGTAGATGTCACTCGCTGACTGGGCGCAGAAAACGCCAACCTCCCTAGGCTGACAGTGTTCTAAAAATGCCTGTAAAAACAGCAGGGTACAAACATTATTGCCTAGCGCCTGACTGGGCAAAAAAAATAATATACGCCGGTTCTTGTATCTGGTAGTGGACCATTCCGCGCGCGCCAGGCAGTTGATTGCCACCTGAGTGTCATGAATATGAAATTGTTGCGGTGCCCGCACTAGGACCTGGTTGGCGAAGCCTTGCGCGGATGTCAGAAAACGTCCACCTCCCGTTCCGGCTTGCTCTGCCTGGGGCGATGCGTTGTTAGGACGATAATGGAAATCCTGTCGGGCGGAAAACTCTAGTAATCCAGTGCGTGACGGTTGCCTTCGGCGATCAGACTTGTCTCCCCTGTCTCGCCCACGGGTATTTCCAGGCATTCTATTTGTTCCTTGGGCCAGGGGCGCATTTGATTGGCAGCCCCTCTCAATTTATTGTCATTACACCGGGTATAATTAACTGGTTCTATGGTTAAAGTCATGGGGCCAAAGTCGTGACATCGAAGTCATGGCGCCAACCCGGAAATCGCTGCCACACCCACCGCTCGGCTTGGCGCCAACTGGCCAATATTTTTGCTCGAAACACCGCCCAGGGCATACACTGGCAGCGCCGCCTTCCGTGCCATGGCGGCAAACCGCATGGCGCCCAGGAAGGGGACGCCGGGATGGCTTTGCGTGGCGAATACGGGCGACAGTAGGGCCGCATCGGCACCAATGCGAACGGCTTGATTCAAGGCGGCTGGGGAATGAGCTGCCGCTGTCACCAACCAGCCGGGCCTGCGCCCTAAAAGGGGCGGCCGCTTGGCTAGCGCCTCGGGCAAATGCACGCCATGGGCACCGATTTTCCAGGCGAGACGATAGTCCGCCGAGACTAATAGGCATACATGCCGTTGCCGGCAGATATTCATGAGCTGTCGCCCAAGGTCTTCCCGGTTCCAAAAATCATAATGGCGCAAAATAATGGCGCTGCCTGCCGGCAGACGGACGGCAGCCGACAGCGGATCCGGCAGGCGTTCTGGGTCGGTCATCAGTATTATTCCAGGCAGACCGCCACCGGAGTCAGATGCCCGATTGAGACGGAAGGATAGCTTTGCTAGGGTCGCAGCAGACATGAGGAAGACAATGGCATGACGGTTGACAAGGTACCAGCGGCGGCAGATGTCGACGTCGCCACCAATTTGGCGGAAGTAGAGGGCACCATTGCCGCAGCGGCCAATGCGGCGGGAAGAAACCCGAGGGAAATTGCATTGGTCGCAGTGTCTAAGACCCAGCCGGTTGACGCCATACTGTCCGGTATCCGGGCTGGTCAGTGCAGATTTGGCGAGAACCGGGTGCAGGAAGCCCTCGCCAAATGGCCCGAGCTGAAATCAGCCCACCCTCACTTGTGCCTGCATCTGATCGGGCCCCTACAAACCAACAAGGTGCGTGATGCAGTGACATTGTTTGACGTCATCGAAACCGTGGATCGACCGAAATTGGCCCATGCCCTGGCCCGCGAAATGGACAAGCAGGGCCGCCGGCCGGACGTTTTCATTCAGGTCAACACCGGGGAAGAGGAACAAAAGGCGGGCGTATGGCCGGAAGAGGCCGATGCCTTCGTGGAATTGGTGCGGGTTGAATTGGGCCTGAATCTGCGTGGCCTGATGTGTATCCCGCCTTTGGACGAGGAATGCAGCCTGCATTTCGCGTTGCTGCGGGAAATTGCACGGCGTAACGACCTGAAGGAACTGTCCATGGGCATGAGTGCAGACTACGAGGTGGCCATCCAATTCGGCGCCACCCTTGTGCGGGTGGGCACGGCGATCTTCGGCGAGCGGCGGCCTTATCCCTAAGGGTTTTCGATCCGGATATCGCTGCCCGGCGTTATATCAGCTAGGACGGCGAGCAAATCTTCCTTGGCCAAGGCGATGCAACCTTCGGTAGGGCTATTTTCGGGGCTAGCCACGTGCAGGAATATGGCACTACCCAGGCCGGACACCACGGGGTCGTCGTTGTAACCTAGCACCACCACTAGGTCGTAGAGATGATCGTCCCGCCACATGCTTTCGGCGCTGGCATCCAGGGGCAGGGTGACTGGACGGTTATAGGCGCTATGACCTGGGTCATCGCACCATCCGTCGCGGGGCCGAAGGGGCGATGTGGGTAGGGCGTTAGTTGGCGGGGCCAGACGGTCCGACCGATATAGCAACTGGCGAAGAGGATAGGCGCCGGCCGGGGTGGCACCATCGCCTTCCCGTTTGTCGGTGGTCACACCGCCCCGTCCCAGGGTGCAGCGGAACACTCGGTTCCCACACTGCAGCCAGCCGTCTGCTGAAACTTTGAGATGAATCAATGCTTGCCTCTGGCGTTAGAGTTAATTTCATGATCGAAATATTATATACCCACTAGAAAGATTCTGTCGAAGCCCGCATTGAGGGAGAGAAATAAAGTCAGATTGTTTTTTCGGCATAGTAGCGATGCAATTTACCAGATCCATCGACCGCGAGATTTTTGCGGCATAGCCCAGACAGACGGCCCTTTTCCGACATTCAGACGCCGCGGGGGAAAACTAGACGCATAGGCCGCGGGATTATGGTAGGTTTGGCGCGAAATGTACGGCTAACTGGGAAATAGCGATTTAAGCGGGATCGCCCGCACGCTTCAACACGACCTCCCGG
>CAXGCE010000071.1:0-7754 GCA_964007795.1 uncultured Alphaproteobacteria bacterium
AAAGCTGGCACGGTTCTTGGAACACAATCCGTAACCGAGGTTTGTTTTCGCCTCGCGTACCGGAAAAATAAGCAGGAGTATAACAGATGAAGATGGTAATGGCGGTTATCAAACCGTTCAAATTAGACGAGGTACGCGATTCTCTGACGGAATTGGGAATACAGGGCATCACCGTCACGGAAGTGCGCGGCTTTGGGCGGCAAAAGGGCCACACGGAAATCTACCGTGGCGCCGAATATGAGGTGAATTATCTACCCAAGATAAAGCTCGAATTGGCAATCGAGGACGATTTGCTAGACCGGGTCCTCGAGACCATTTCGAATACGGCGCAAACGGGTCAAATCGGCGACGGCAAGCTGTTCGTCTCAGACCTGACCACGGCGGTGCGCATCCGCACCGGCGAAACTGGCTCCGAAGCTCTTTAATCCAAGATTCAAGTTTAGACAGATTTTAGGAGATTTTGATGTCATACCTTTCAAAGCGACCTTCAAAAGTTGGCGCAATTGGCCTCGTCGGCGGCCTGTGTGCCCTGGCCGAACCTGCGCTGGCGGCGGACGAACTGAACACGGGCGATACCGCCTGGATGCTGACGTCGTCCTTGTTGGTATTAATGATGACCATCCCTGGCATTGCCCTGTTCTACGGTGGCATGGTACGCAAGAAGAACGTTCTAGCTACCCTTATGCAAAGCTTCGCTGTCTGCTGCATGGCCACGATCATTTGGATGGTCATTGGCTATAGCCTGGCGTTTTCGGGTGATGGACCATTTGTCGGCGATCTGGGACAATTGTTCCTAAAAGGTATGGGCGTCGGTTCCATGAGCGGCACAATCCCCGAGTCCGTGTTCATGATGTTCCAGATGACCTTTGCAATTATCACGCCCGCACTGATCACGGGCGCGGTGGCCGAACGGATCAAGTTTTCCTCACTGATGGTCTTCCTAGGATTATGGCAGATCATTGTTTATGCCCCGGTATGTCACTGGGTCTGGGGTAGCGGCGGTTTCCTGGGCAACGCCGGCGTCATGGACTTCGCCGGTGGCACTGTGGTGCATATCAATTCCGGTGTTGCCGCCCTAGTATTGTGCATGGTCTTAGGCAAGCGGATTGGCTATGGCCGGGAAAACCTGGCGCCGCATAATCTTGTACTCACGGTAATTGGCGCATCCCTGCTATGGGTAGGTTGGTTCGGCTTTAATGCCGGTTCAGAACTGGCTGCCGACGGTCGGGCCGGCATGGCCATGGCCGTGACCCAAATTGCCACCGCCGCCGCCGCCTTGGCCTGGATGGCCGCCGAATGGATGATGCGCGGCAAACCCTCGGTTCTAGGGATAGCCTCAGGCGCGGTAGCCGGCCTGGTCGCGATTACCCCGGCAGCCGGATTTGTGCTGCCCGGTGGCGCCCTGGTGCTGGGCCTAATCGCCGGTATTGGCTGTTTCCTTGCCGTGATGTGGCTGAAACTCAAGCTGGGTTATGACGATGCCCTGGACGTCTTTGGCATACATGGTGTCGGCGGCATCATCGGCGCTTTACTAACGGGCGTTTTCGCGGCGGAAGCCGTCGGTGGTACACCAGGTATGCTAGAAGGGAATGCAGCGCAAATCGTACCACAGCTTTATGGTGTGGGCGTAACCATCGCCTATAGCGGCATCGTTACCTTCGTTCTGGTCAAGATCGTGGGGGCCTTCATGGGCCTGCGGGTGAAAGAAGATGACGAACGTGAAGGGCTGGATGTCACGCTCCACGGCGAAAGCGTAGCCTAAGCCAGATTCATCATTTGGAAACGCTAACCTGCACGGGGCCCGGAGCTTGAACTCCGGGCCCCAAGGCATTTGGGTTCGCCTTGCGATCTTACGAGAACAAAAGGCGAAAACCGAATCATCAGAGAAATTTTTCTTGCACCTTAACGACAAGTTAATGACGCAACGTATTGTATAAACAACAAAAGCTGGCCACATCATCTATTGTTCGTTTATATTATGTTCTCGATTCGCGAATCACCTTGTGGATTGTGTGTATAGAATTTTCAATTGACTAAGAGCGGACACGCCGCAAGTGAATATTCAGACCACTGGAACTGACCATAACATAATCAATCCACGCCTGGATCGGCTGCCCGACTATCCGTTTGAGCGGCTGCGCGGTCTGCTGGATCATCTGCTCGCGCCTGATAATCTACGACCCCTATCCTTGAGCCTGGGAGAGCCGCAGCACCCCTATCCGGATTTCGTCGGTGAAATCATTGATGCCAACCGACATCTCTATGGGAAGTACCCACCGGTCGCCGGAACTCCAGAGTTCCTAGAGGCCATCTCGGATTGGCTGCAACTTCGTTATGGCCTACCCAACGGCATGATTGAGGCGCATCGGCACATCGCGCCCTGTGCGGGCACGCGGGAGGCCCTATTCCGCACAGCATTTCTGGCAGTCCCACCAGAAAAGGCCGGCCAGCAGCCCATTGTCTTAATGCCCAATCCATTCTATCAATGTTACGCAGGTGCGGCGATTGCTGCCGGAGCAAAGCCAGTATTTGTCAACGCCTTAGCGGAAAACGGCTTTCTGCCTGATTTTGCCAAACTGGACGAAGATATTCTTTCGCGCACCGCCTTGGTCTATTTTTGCACGCCAGCCAACCCCCAGGGTGCTGTTGCCAGCCAATCCTATCTCAAGGGGCTCGTCGCACTATCGCGGCAATACAATTTTACACTCGTGGTGGACGAGTGTTACGCCGAGATATATGACGGCGATCCACCGCCGGGCACCTTGCAGGTTTGCGCCCAAGACGGAAACCTATCAGGTATTCTGGTATTCCATTCCCTGTCGAAAAGGTCCAACGTCGCCGGACTACGGTCAGGCTTCGTTGCCGGAGATCCGGACCTAATGGTATTGTTTCGACGTCTGTCTGAATACGGTGGCAGCCCATCGCCCCTTCCCGTCTTTGCGGCGGCAACAGCCCTTTGGCGCGATGAAGAGCATGTCGTGGCCAACCGCGGACTCTATTCAGAAAAATTAGATCTGGCAGAACGCATCCTGTCCAACCGGTTTGGCTTCTACCGCCCCCTGGGCGGTTTTTTCCTTTGGCTAGACGTAGGCGATGGCGAAGCAGCGGCAAAGGAGCTTTGGAGCAAGGGTGCCATCCGCGTTTTGCCTGGCAGTTACCTGGCGGCCGAAGATCCCGACGGTCGGAATTCCTGCACACCGTATATCCGTGTTGCCTTGGTGCATAACCGTGAGTTGATGGAAGAAGCTTTGGGGCGGATGGCAGAGATTTTGTAAGAATATTGTGAGGGAGACTAGAAATGTCGCAGCATAATCTATCACCGCGCAAGGTGGCCTTTCTGCCGCCAGCAGCGGTTGTTTACCTGCGGCGCAGGGCGGTAGAGGTCGTCGGCCTGGTGTTATTCGCCCTGGCCACAGCCCTGGCACTGGCCTTAGCCACATACAACCCGAACGATGCAGCCCTGAACGTGGCCTCGACCGGTCCATCGGCTAACTGGCTGGGAACGCCTGGAGCCTGGACCGCCGACCTGTTATTGCAGACTTTAGGGTTGGCCAGCATAGCCGTGGTTGCTGTCTTGGCCTCCTGGGCTTGGCGCATTGCTTCCCATAGAGGATTACCTTGGTATGGCCTTCGATTTGTGCAGTTGGTGCCTTGTCTCCTGTTGCTCGCCGCGATCGCCGGAACGGTATCGGCTCCCAAACAATGGCCGCAAGCCTCCGGCCTGGGCGGATATAGTGGCGATTGGCTACTTAAGACCAGCGCCCCGGCGTTGCAGAAAATTGGCCTGACGTCATCGTCACCCTTGGTAATCTCTATTGCGTCAACCGTGGCGGCAATACTATTGCTGTACTTGCTCGGTATTCGCTTCTCGGAATGGCTTGCCCTGGCCAGGGCCGGAATCTCCGGTTTTGCGCAAACCCTTGGCGCAGCGCGGATCGCCGCCGCAACCGCTGAACGCCTGGGTCGCCGCGCGGCGACCCACTCCCTTTTCCGGCTAGAGCCTCGATTGACAGCCGAAGGCGATGACCTAGCTACCGACGCGGAACCAATTCTGGTGGGCCAACCAACCAGACCGGGCCGTGTACACAAACCGAAAAACAAGGCGCTGAAGAGCCAGCGGGCGCAAAAGGAACAGCAACCCACATTGGCCCTTAACGACAGTGACAATTACCAATTGCCCGCACTTCATTTGCTTGCGACACCAACGCGGGTGCAGCAAGGCCGCGGCATCAATGAAAGCGCCCTGGAACAGAATGCCCGAATGCTGGAAACCGTACTGGATGATTATGGGGTCCATGGCCGCATCGTGCATGTCCGCCCTGGTCCGGTGGTCACTCTGTACGAACTGGAACCAGCACCAGGAACTAAAACATCTCGCGTGGTGGGACTGTCTGATGATATTGCCCGCTCTATGTCTGCCGGCAGCGTCCGGATCGCTATAGTGCCCGGACGCAACGCCATCGGCATTGAATTACCAAACCAAAACCGCGAAACCGTCTATTTAAGAGAATTGCTGTCCACAGCAGAATACGAAAAATCCAAATTGATCCTACCACTCGCCCTGGGTAAGGATATTTCCGGCGCCCCAGTACTGGTAGATCTGGCAAAAATGCCTCACCTGCTAATCGCGGGCACCACCGGATCCGGTAAATCGGTGGCAATCAATACCATGATCTTGTCCCTTCTGTACTGTCTGCCCCCAGAACGCTGCCGCATGATTATGATTGATCCCAAGATGCTGGAATTGAGCGTCTATGACGACATTCCGCATTTGCTGACCCCCGTGGTAACTGACCCTGGAAAGGCCATAATGGCACTGAAATGGGCCGTCCGCGAGATGGAAAACCGTTACCGGGCCATGGCTAACCTTGGTGTCAGGAATATTGATGGCTACAACCAGCGTCTGGAGGAAGCGACGAAACTTGGCGAGGAATTGAAACGCACGGTCCAAACCGGCTTTGACCCCGAAACTGGCCAGCCGGTTTTCGAGGACCGGGTCTTGGACACTGAGCCGATGCCCTACATTGTTGTCATCGTGGACGAGATGGCGGATTTGATGATGGTGGCGGGAAAGGAAATTGATGCTGCTGTACAACGCCTGGCACAGATGGCCCGCGCTGCCGGAATTCACGTAATGATGGCCACGCAACGACCTTCGGTCGACGTCATCACTGGCACCATAAAGGCTAATTTTCCGACAAGGGTTAGTTTCCAAGTTACCGCCAAAGTAGATAGTCGCACTATCCTGGGAGAACAAGGCGCGGAACAACTCTTAGGCATGGGCGATATGCTCTACATGGTCGGCGGCGGACGCATCAGCCGGGTTCATGGCCCCTTCGTCGGTGACGACGAAGTGGAATCAGTAGTCAATCATCTGAAACAACAGGGTCGGCCGGAATTCCTGGACGCCGTCACCGAGGATATAGAACAGAACGGCGAACTAGAGTACGGCTTGCAAATAGGAATGGCCAAGGCCGATAGCGGCGATGCCCTGTTCGATCAGGCCGTGGACGTTGTAGCACGGCATCAAAAAGCGTCGACCTCGTTCCTACAAAGGCAGTTGAAAATCGGCTATAACCGTGCAGCCGACTTGATCGACCGCATGGAAACAGAAGGCATCGTCGGTCGCGCCAACCATGTGGGCAAGCGCGAGGTTTTGGTCCGCAATCCTAACGAGGACGCCTGAATTTGAAACGACGCCGCGTTCTAGCGTCTGCCTTATCCCTGGTCGCGCTTCCACTGAGATTTGATGGAGCGTTGGCCGCAAAGAGAGTGGAACATGACGACGCCGTAATCCAAGTTGAAAGCTACCTCAACAGTATCAAAACCTTGTCAGCCCGGTTCCTACAAGTGGATTCAGATGGCAACGTCACCAATGGCCGGTTCTACCTGCGGCGGCCAGGTCGTTTGCGATTTGAATACGACGATCCTTCCCCTCTATTGATTGTCGCCGACGGCATCTGGCTGATCCTCCACGACAGGGAATTGGGCCAGGTTAGCCGGTACCCATTGTTTGAAACTCCCTTGGGGGCGCTTGTTGATGAACCAGTAAACCTGCGGGAAAAGGTAGAAGTTGTTCGTGTAGAACAGGGCCTGGGTGTTCTCCGCATCATGGTGGTGGACCGTGCAAATCCCGACGATGGCTGGATTGACATTACATTCACCGAACCACCCCTGTTATTGCGTCAATGGAAAGTCAGGGATGCCCAGGGCGGCACGATAGAACTATCTCTTACCGATATCCGCGTGAACCAGAAACTAGATCCTAATTTATTCTTTTTCGAGGACCCGCCGGCCTTCAAGGAATAATAGTCAGGGGCCTTAAAATTGCATAACCTCTAACATTGGATTGCGGGTGCAACTAGTACTGGAAAATGTTCATGTCACAGGCCGAAATTCTGTCGAAAACAAATATTGACGATATCCCGCTCGATCAAATCGACGTCAGCGATCCGGGCCTATACCAAACCGATAGTTTCTATCCCTATTTCAAGCGGCTGCGCAGGGAAGATCCGGTGCATTATTGTGCCGACAGCCCCTATGGCCCTTATTGGTCCATCACCCGATACGACGACATCATGAAGGTGGAGTTGGATCACGCCACCTATTCATCCGCCGCGCATTTGGGCGGCATCGCCTTACGAGACAATCCAAACGGGAGGGACATGGCTAGCTTTATCGGCATGGACCCGCCGGGACATACCAGTCAGCGCAGGACTGTTGCCCCCATTATGGCGCCCAAGAATCTGCGCAATATGGAGGAAACGATCCGCCAACGCACAGGGGATGTATTGAATTCCCTGCCGCGCGGCGAAACCTTCGACTGGGTTGATAAGGTCTCCACCGAATTGACGACTATGATGTTGGCCACCCTCTTCGATTTTCCTTGGGAAGACCGGCGCCTGCTTACCTATTGGTCGGACGTGGCCACCACCGACTATGGCGCCCCCGGCGCCTTGGTTCATTCCGACGATGAGCGCCTGGATGTGCTGAAGGAGATGGGCCAATACATGGGACGCCTATGGAAAGAACGTGGCCGAAACGAAGGCGGCTTTGACCTAATTTCCATGCTGTCCCAGGCCGAAGCCACCAAGGACATGAACCACATGGACCTGATCGCCAATTCGGTATTGCTGATCGTGGGTGGCAACGACACCACACGCAATTCCATGTCGGGCGGTTTGATGGCGTTGTGTGACAATCCTGACCAGTTCGCCGCGTTACGCGCGGACCACAACTTGATCAAGACCCTGGTGCCTGAAATTATCCGCTATCAATCAGCCATCATTCACATGCGCCGCACGGCTCTGCGAAATACTGAATTCCAGGGAAAATCGATCAAGAAAGGCGACAGGGTGGTGATGTGGTACGTCTCCGGCAATTGGGACGACGAATTCATCGACGATCCCATGGCGTTCAAGATCAACAGAGAGAAAGCCCGCCGTCATTTGGCTTTCGGCGCCGGCATTCATCGGTGTGTCGGTGACCGCCTTGCGGAGTTACAATTGCAGATCCTGTGGGAAGAAATCTTGAAACGAAATATTCAATTCGAGATCAGGGGCGAGCCGGAACGTATCTATTCCAATTTCATCCGGGGTATCAAGCATCTGCCGGTCAGCATCCCCTAGCCAGGGAGCATGTATTTCAGATTCTGATTAGGTAAATTTCTTTATCTGCTCAAGTCGAAACGTAGCCGTGCTGGCCGCGGTTATCTCCATGGTAATCTATACAACACGCTAGTAAAGGCTGACCTT
>CAXGCE010000072.1:0-7729 GCA_964007795.1 uncultured Alphaproteobacteria bacterium
AAGAACAAGTTAGAAGAAAAGCTTATGAAGTAATTGATTTTTTAAATCTTAAACACCTAGCAAATGAATTAGCGGGAAATCTATCAGGGGGACAAAAAAAACTTTTAGAACTCGGAAGAACTATGATGGTAGATGCAAAACTAGTTTTATTAGACGAAGTAGGGGCTGGAGTTAATAGAACATTACTTAAAGACATTGGAACTTCAATTGAAAGATTAAATAAAGAAAAAGGCTATACATTTTGCATGATCGAACATGATATGGATTTTATAGGCCGCCTATGTGATCCGGTCATCGTAATGGCCGAAGGCGCACTACTTGCCGAGGGCAGCATCGCAGAAATTAAGGCCAATGAGCACGTTATCGAAGCTTATCTCGGCACAGGTTTAAAAAATAATCCAGCGGTGAACACAGAGCCCGTCTCGTGAATTTTCTTAACGGTCAAAATATGACAGGCGGCTACGGTGGAGCAGATATACTGCATGACTGCACCATTGGCGTGGATCAGGGAGAAATCGCCGTCATCGTGGGCCCCAACGGCGCGGGCAAATCGACGGCGATGAAGGCCGTGTTCGGCATGTTGAACATCAGCCAGGGATCCGTGCATTTGGACGGGGAGGACATTTCCCAACTTTCACCTCAGGATAGGGTGGCACAGGGTATGAGCTTCGTGCCGCAAAATCAGAATGTCTTTACCTCCATGTCGGTGGAAGAAAATTTGGAAATGGGCGCATTCACACGCAGGGATGATTTTACCGAAACCATGGAACAGGTGTTCGAACTATTCCCAATCCTCAAGGAAAAACGCCGGCAAGCGGCTGGCGAATTGTCAGGCGGTCAGCGGCAGCAGGTTGCTGTGGGCCGAGCCCTGATGACCCAACCAAAAGTCTTGATGCTAGACGAACCGACAGCAGGCGTCTCGCCAATCGTCATGGACGAACTTTTTGACCGGGTCATCGAAGTGGCGAAAAGCGGCATCGCCATCCTGATGGTGGAGCAGAATGCCCGCCAGGCCCTGAGCATCGCCAATAGGGGCTATGTGCTAGTACAGGGACGCAACCGGTATACAGACACCGGCGCAGCCTTAATGGCGAACCCCGAAGTTCGCCGGGCGTTCCTAGGTGGTTAGGAAGTAACCGGGCACATGGACGATATCTTCAACGCACTGATCCTTCTGTCCAACTTCGTGATCGTGCCTGGCGTGGCTTATGGCAGCCAATTGGCTATCGGCGCCCTAGGCGTCACATTGGTTTACGGCATCCTCCGGTTCTCCAACTTCGCCCATGGGGACACCATGGCCTTTGGCACCATGGCTACCATTCTGGTAACCTGGGCCTTGCAATCGTGGGGCATCAATATCAAGCCGCTGCCCACCGCATTGCTGGCACTGCCGTTTGGCATTCTGTGCACAATCGCCCTATGTCTTCTAACTGATCGCTGGGTTTACCGTTTCTACCGTCGGAAAAGGTCGGCGCCCGTGGTCTTTCTCATCGCCTCGGTCGGAGTAATGTTTGTACTCAACGGCGTGGTACGTTTTATTATTGGCCCCAATGATCAACGCTTCGCCGATGGCGATAGGTTCATCATTAAGGCACGCGCTTTCAAAAAAATGACTGGCTTGAGTGAGGGCGTTGCTTTCAAGACCTCCCAAGGATTAACCGTCTTGACTGCTATAGTCGTAGTCATCGCCTTGTTCTGGTTCCTAAACCGGACGCGTGCCGGCAAGTCCATGAGGGCCTATTCCGACAACGAAGATCTGGCTCTACTTTCCGGCATCAATCCCGAAAGGGTCGTCCTGATCACCTGGACCATCGCCGCCGCCCTGGCAACAATCGCCGGCGTGCTGTACGGCCTGGATAAGAGCTTCAAGCCCTTCACCTACTTCCAGCTATTGCTGCCGATCTTCGCTTCGGCCATCGTCGGTGGTTTAGGAAACCCCTTGGGCGCCATCGCAGGCGGTTTTGTCATCGCCTTGTCCGAGGTCACGGTGACCTACGCCTACAAGAAATTTCTCGCCTATATAGTCCCCGGCGATTGGGCTCCCGAAGGTTTGGTGCAACTTTTATCCACTGACTACAAATTTGCTGTGTCCTTCGCCATCTTGGTCCTTGTACTGCTGCTGAAACCCACAGGCATATTTGGGGGGCGCACCGCATGAACGAAAGAAAGCGCTCCATTCTGCTATTCGCCGCCATGACAGTGGCACTCGCCCTGGTTGGTTTCGTACAAAGCTGGTCCCTTGCCCTGGCCATTGTGAACCTGTGCCTGATTTCCGCCGTAATGTCCCTGGGTGTCAACATCCAATGGGGTTATGCCGGCCTGTTTAACGTAGGCGTCATGGGCTTCGCTGCCTTAGGCGGTGTGACCGGAGTACTAATTTCTACGCCGCCGGTGATGGCGGCCTGGCAGGCGGGCGGCAATGGCATAATCGTCTCCTTTTTTGCTGCCTTGGCAACCATTCTGGCAGCCATATTCGTGATCAAGAAGATGCCTGCCGGTAATTTGAAACGCCTCGTCTTCATCGCCGTAGTGATAGCGGGATATTTCCTTACCCGCAATTTCTTCGACCCAGCCGTCGAAAACATCGAGGCGGTGGAGCCAGCTAAGACCGGGTTTCTTGGCGGTGTCGGTCTGCCAATATTATTTTCCTGGATCGCTGGCGGCATCCTAGCTGCTGGAGCGGCCTGGGTCGTGGGCAAGATCGCCCTGGGCCTGCGCTCCGATTATTTGGCTATAGCCACTCTTGGCATTTCAGAAATCATCGTTGCCATTTTGAAGAATGAGGATTGGCTAACCCGCGGTGTCAAGAATGTCTCTGGCCTGCCCCGGCCCGTACCGTACGAGGTTGATCTACAACAATCCCCATGGTTTCAGGACTGGGCCAATGTCCTGGGAGCCACACCCATCGAATTCTCCTCCATCTTCGTGAAGCTTTGTTATGCAGGGTTGTTCGGAATTGTATTACTTGCCGTTTTGTGGTTGTCCGAGCGGGCCCTGAACTCTCCTTGGGGCCGAATGATGCGGGCCATTCGCGATAACGAAATTTCAGCGGAAGCCATGGGAAAGGACGTGACGGGACGTCATTTGCAGGTATTCGTTCTTGGTTCCGCCGTGATTGGTATCGCCGGCGCAATGCTCACCACCCTTGATGGCCAGTTTACCCCTGCCTCCTACCAGCCTCTTCGATTTACCTTCCTTATCTGGGTCATGGTCATCGTCGGCGGCTCGGGCAACAACTGGGGCGCCGTGCTGGGGGGGTTTATCATCTGGTTTTTCTGGGTGGAGGCGGAGCCCATGGGCCTGTGGCTAATGGACGTCCTGACCGCAGGCATGGCCGAAGATAACGAACTACGTGAGCATCTTTTGGACAGCGCTGCGCATATGCGCCTTATGACCATGGGCCTAATACTGCTATTGGTATTACGATTTAGCCCTCGGGGATTAATCCCAGAACGATAGACGGAGCGAACAATAATGACAAAAGGCATGGTGTGTGCGCCCCAACCAGAAGCGGTAGAAGCCGGCGTCATGGCCCTCCGCCGAGGCGGCAATGCCGTGGATGCAGCCATCACCTGTGCCCTGGTGCAAACGGTGGTGGACCCCATGATGTGCGGCATCGCCGGGTTCGGCACCGTGCAATTGTACCTGCCCAAGGCCGGCCATCACGGCTTCATTGATTTTCATACCACAGCACCAGGTGGGGCGACCGAGACCATGTGGGAAAATCAGATTAAGACCCAGGCGCGCGATGGTTTTGGCTTCATTCTTCATAACCGGGCTAATGAATGCGGCTACGAGGCCATTATGACACCCGGCAGTCTCAAAGCCTACGCGGAGGCCGTAGCGGATTACGGCACGTTCGATTGGAAAGATATTATTCAACCTGCAATTGACCATGCAGAGGATGGCTTTGTGATCCGGCCCCATGTGGACGAATTTTGGAGTGCCGCCAACGTCATGGGACGCATGTCCGCAGCGGACAAATTGCGCGAGTTCCCAGCGTCGAGACAGATCTATTGCGACGCAGATGGCAATACCTATCCTGTAGGTGAGAGGGTGAAAAACCCTGATATGAAACTCACATTGGAGCGTATTCGAGACGGTGGCGCAGAGATCTTTTATTCAGGCGACCTCGCCGAAGAGATCGTGGCCGATATGAACGCTCACGGGGGTCTGATCAGCCTAGACGATCTAAAGAATTACAAGACGGTACACACCGAACCCATTTGGAGCGAATACCGCGGTCATAAGGTGTCCTGCGGCCATCCTCCGGGCGGCGGCGTGATGATGCTGGAAATGCTCAATATTCTGGAGCATTTTGATCTAGGCTCCATGACCCATAATAGCGCTGATTACATCGCAATTGTGGCCGAGGCCATGAAATATGCGACCATCGACAAAGACAACAAGATGGGCGATCCGGCTTTCGACGATGTACCCATTGAAGACTTTATTAGCCGACATCACGCCGCGGAATGCGCCAAACGCATCAAGAATGGCGAAAAGGCTGACGTGATCCGCTTCGGAGACCCCGAAGAAGCTAAAGACACCACCCACGTCACCGTGGTGGACGAGGATGGTAATTGTGTCTCCATGACCCATTCCCTAGGCATGCCATCTGGCGTTGTGAGCCAAGGCATGGGTTTTATGTACAACGGCTGCATGGGCGCCTTCGACCCACGCCCTGACATGCCTCACTCCATCGGACCAGGCAAGCGGCGCTTCACCGCAATGTGTCCGACCATTGTATTCAAGGGTGAGGATCCCTATATCGCCGTCGGCGCACCAGGGGGCACCTTCATCACGATGGGTGTCTTGCAAGCAATCTTGAATGCCATTGATTTTGACATGACTATGTTGGAAGCCGTCGCCGCGCCACGCTTCACTGCCAATTCTAATACCATCGACGTTTCTAACCGTATCCCCCGTTTCGTAACCCGGGAACTCGAAGATCGCGGCTATCCTATTGTACGTAACCCATTCAGTTACGTCTTCGCCGGCGTACATGGCATACGCATCGCGGGGGGTGATCGCGGTCGTCGCTGGGACGGCGGAGCCGATCCCGGCCGCGACGGCATAGCTTTGGAGGTATAACTATGACAACAAATTTAACCGAAACCAGCCCCCTTTGGCAGTGGAGTGCCAGCGACTTAGCGGAAGCGATCGCTGAAAAGAAAATCAGTGCCTCCGAGGCCGTCGGCAGTGCCGTCGAGCGCATGCAAGAAATGAACCCCCAAATCAACGCAGTGGTCGAAGACCTAAGCGAACAGGCACTGACCGAAGCCGCTCACCATGACGAAATTTTAGCCAAACGAGACCCCTTGGGGTCTTTGCATGGCGTGCCAGTCACCATCAAGGTGAATGTTGACCAGCAAGGCCATGCTACAACGAATGGCGTCACCGCCTTCCGAGACGTAATCGCCCCGGATGATGCTCCAGTGGTGAAAAACTTGAAGGCGGCGGGTGCTATCGTCATCGGACGAACCAACACACCTGAATTCTCCTTTCGCGGCACCACGGCTAATGAAATACACGGCCGCACATATAACCCATGGAATGATGAGGCTTCTCCTGGCGGATCGTCAGGCGGGTCTTCAGCAGCAGTGGCAGCAGGTATTAGTCCTATTGGCCACGGCAATGACATCGGCGGTTCTCTAAGATTTCCTAGTTACGCCTGTGGCATCAGCACAGTAAAACCCGGGCTCGGCCGCATCCCAGCCTACAACCCTTCCGCCGCAGTCGAACGGGGCATGTTGGCCCAAATCATGTCCGTTCAGGGTGTGATGGCACGCGAAATCAGGGACGTACGCCTCGCCACTCGAGAGTTAATCCGTTACGACGCACACGATCCATGGATGGTCGAAATGCCCTTCGAAGGGGCGCAGTTGGATATGCCGATCAAAGTCGCCTTCACCAAGAATACCTTTGGCTTTGAACTACACTCCTCTGTCGAAGCGGCGCTCGATACTGCGCGAGAGGCGTTGACGGACGCTGGCTATGTCGTTGAGGAAACCGAGCCGCCTTTGCTGGAGGAAGCGGCTATCGCTGGCGCTCGCTGCATGTTTGGCGAGGCAAAAGTCCTGATGCATCCGGATGTACGCGAACATGGCAGCGATACGATAAATCAAATCTTCGACGACTATTTTGAATATTTCAAACCATTCGAGGGAGATGACTTGATCCGGGCTCTGGCAGATCGTAATCGGTTCTCACGTGCCTGGAGTTTGTTCCTGCAGGATTATCCGTTAATGCTAACCCCTTTCCTTCCGCAGCCGATTTTTGCCTGGGACCGTGATGCGCAGGGCATGGAGGGTGTAAAGGAGGTACTAGGCAGCGCCTTATATAGTTACGCCATGAACTTCTTAGGCCTGCCAGCCGGCATCGTACCCGCCAACTACAACGATGGTCTTCCCGTCGGCGTACAGATTATTGGTCGCCGCTTTCGTGAGGATATGATCTTGGATGCAGCTGAGGAAATCGAAAAACGGGTCGGGGTAATGACCCACCACCTCTGGTCAGCTTAGATCTTGCTAGTGAAGCGGACAGATTAGAGCCAGCCGTTAGTTTTAGCACAAAACTAACGGACTTCTCTGCCAACCCGGAGAACTAGGCAAGGAAGTGCGGCCCAGTTAGTGCAAATTTTTAAGGGGAGCAGATGCGCCTGAAGGACAAAATCGCAATAGTTATGGGTGCTGGTCAGGGCCCCGGTGACAGTGAAGCGATCGGCAACGGTCGGGCCGCGGCAATACTGTTCGCGGCCGAGGGTGCCAAAGTTTGTTGCGTGGATCGAAACGTTACCTCAGCCGCAGAGACGGTCGATTTAATCACCTCAAAGAGCGGAGAAGCTATTACCTGGACGTGTGACGTCACCGATGAAGATGGAGTTGCCGCAGCGGCCCAGGGCTGCATGGAACGATGGGGCCGTGTCGATATCCTACACAATAATGTTGGCATCAGTGTTGAGGGCGGCGATGTGCCCTTGGCTGAGGTTACGCCTGAGGCCTTCGACCGAATTATGAATGTCAATCTGTTAAGCACAATGTATGCCTGCAAGCACGTACTACCGATAATGCAGACGCAACTGTCGGGCGCGATTATTAATGTTTCCTCGGCCTCAGCCTATTGGACCGGCCATCCAACGGTACTTTACACGGCCTCCAAGGCAGCCATGGTGACTTTTACAAGACAAATCGCTTCACAGAACGCCTCTTACGGCATCCGGGCTAATGCCATATTGCCCGGATTGATGGATACTCCCATGGCGGTCGACCGGCGGGTTGCCACGACTGGGCTCTCTCGTGAGAGAATTGCCGCTGAACGTGACGCGAAAGTTCCGTTAAGAGGCAAGATGGGGACCGGTTGGGACGTCGCCTATGCCGCCTTGTTCTTAGCATCTGATGAAGCCCAGTTCATCACTGGGATTGAGTTACCAGTCGACGGTGGATCACTGGCACGGGTTGGTTAAGCCATAAAAATAAATCGCCAGTCCTCGGTCAGGTCAGTCCCGAGGGAGGAACACGGATGGTTAAGCACGAATCCTTCAGCGTAGAGACCGACGAAGGCGCATTGGCCGACCTACATAGTCGACTGCGCGAGACGCGCTGGCCTAGTGAGCCGGTTGGGGCGGATTGGCGCCACGGCACTGACCTAAGCTACCTCAAGTGCCTGACCACCTACTGGTTACACGACTACAACTGGTCCGCGGCTGTGGATCGGATCAACGGTTTCC
>CAXGCE010000073.1:0-7727 GCA_964007795.1 uncultured Alphaproteobacteria bacterium
GGGTGGAACTGTACAAATTCCATGTCCTGCAATGGCAACCCGGCACGCAACAACATGGCGTTGCCGTCTCCCGTACAAGTATGGGCCGAGGTGCAGCTAAAATAAGTGCGGCCGTAACCGCCAGTGGCCAAAATAACCAGATGGGCGCGAAAGCGGTGTATCTGTCCCGTCGCCAAATCCCAGGCCATCACACCCCGGCATGCGCCGTCGTTATCCATGAGAAGGTCGAGCGCAAAATATTCAATGAAGAAGTCCGTGTCATAACGCAGGGACTGTTGGTAAAGCGTATGCAGGATGGCATGGCCCGTGCGGTCGGCAGCGGCACAGGTGCGCTGCGCAATGCCCTCACCGTAATTGGTAGGCATCCCGCCAAAGGCGCGTTGATAGATCTTGCCCTCCTCTGTGCGGGAGAACGGTAGGCCCATGTGCTCTAGTTCCAGCACCGCCCGCGGCGCCTCCCTGCACATGTACTCAATAGCGTCCTGATCACCCAGCCAGTCCGACCCCTTGACCGTGTCGTACATATGCCAGCGCCAATTGTCCTCTCCCATATTGCCCAGGGAAGCGGCTATGCCACCCTGGGCTGCTACAGTGTGGCTGCGGGTAGGAAATACCTTGGAAATACAGGCTGTCTTCAATCCGCCTTGCGCCGCTCCCATGGTAGCGCGCAAACCGGAACCTCCCGCTCCGACCACCACGACGTCGTATGTGTGGTCCTCAACCTCATAAGCGTTCGCCATGTATTAGCCCCCAAGCAACATTTTCAGTACCGACAGAAATGCTGCCAGGGCCAGGAAAATGGCAATAAGATTGTTGAGAATTAGGCAGGTAATCTTGGTCGATTCCGTATGCACATAGTCCTCGATTACCACTTGCAGTCCTAGTTTCATGTGCCAGAAACCCGCCATGATGAAGCTCAGCATCAAAGTAGCGCTCAACGGCGATTTCATCCAGGCCAGCACTTCCGCCTGCCCCGCCGTCGCCAGAGAAGCAATAGACAGGGCAAACCAGATGGTCAACGGGATCAAGGCCACCGCTGTTAGCCGCTGTACCCAAAAATGGTGGGTGCCATCTTTCGCCGAACCCAGGCCGCGAGCCTTGGCCAATGGAGTGCGCAGACTACGATCACTCATCTTCACATCTCCCAATAACCAAACAGAAATGTACCTAGGGTGGCTAATATCGTTAGCGCAAAAACCAAATAGCCTAAACGTTGAGCTGTCTCTATCTCAAAACCATAACCAATATCCCACATCAGATGCCGGATACCGTTGAATAGGTGGAAATACAGCGCCGCCGTGAAGCCCAGCAGGATTAGCCGCCCTATCCAAGATGCCATGATGTCATGCACAAGATCAAAATATTCGGGCCCAGACGCAGCGGCTGCCAGCCACCAGGTTAACAGCAATAAACCCAGCGCCAGCACTACCCCGCTCATACGGTGCAGAATTGACGTCGCCATGGACAAATGCCAACGATAGATTTGTAGATGTGGTGAAAGAGGCCGATTTCCGGCTACCATTGTCGCTATCCCCTATGATCCAGCCTTATTTGTTCCGGGTTATACTAACCAACCCATAGTCCCCGTTAAAGGCAAGTATTGGAAATAGTAGGGGAAATTCGATTTAGTGCTAGTGAAATTCGACATCCTTGATCACACTCGATTAGTCACGGAAGAATCAAAGGCAGTTGGCATGAATCTATCCAAAATGCTCGCAGCACGTGCGGAGGCAGAAAATCCTGTCAGGGTTGGTCTGATCGGGGCAGGTAAATTTGGTTCCATGTTTCTTGCCCAGGCCCGCCTAACAAAGGGTTTGCAAGTTCTGGGCATCGCTGATCTCGATGTACCGCGCGCGACAGAGAGCTGCCTACAAGTGGGCTGGTCCGACGAACAAATTTCCGCGGCTTCCCTAGACGACGCAATGAGCAGCGGCGCGACCTTTATTGGCGATGACGCCCTGGCCCTGAACGCTCATCCCGGATTGGATATCTTGGTAGATGCCACCGGCGACCCGCGAACCGGCATCCACCATTGTCTGGCCGCAATCGACAACGGCAAGCACGTGTTGATGGTGAATGTGGAGGCTGATGTGGTTGCCGGACCTCTCCTAGCTCGAAAGGCAGAAGCGGCCGGGGTTGTTTATTCCCTAGCCTGGGGCGATCAGCCGGCGTTAATCATCGAACATATAGATTGGGCGCGGGCCTGCGGCTTCAAGGTAGTCTGTGCCGGCAAAGGTACACGTTATATGCCCCATTACCACCAATTGACGCCGGATACGGTTCCGGACATTCTGACCCAATATCTGGCGGTCGATCCCGGTTCCATCAATCTGAAGATGTTCAATTCCTTCCTGGATGGCAGCAAGTCAGGCATCGAAATGACGGCTGTTTGCAATGCCACAGGATTGATCCCCCAGGACGACGGCCTGGATTTTCCACCCTCCAACCGGTTCGAACTTGCGGAGGTATGCAAACCGGCGGCGGTTGGCGGCACCTTAGACCACACCGGCACCACGGAGGTGGTCTCCTCCCTCTACCGCGACGGCAAAAATGTCGAACATAACTTAGCCTTGGGCACCTATGTGGTCATAGAAGGCGAAACAGATTACACGCGCCAATGTTTCCGTGAATACCATATGCTGCCTGACGCCTCCGGACACTTTGCCGCCCTCTACCGCCCCACTCATATGATCGGCCTGGAGCTGGGCATCTCAGTCGCCTCCATCGCCCTGCGTGGTGAGCCCACGGGTTCACCCACTGGATTTCGTTCCGATGTGGTGGCCGTGGCCAAACGGGACTTGAAAAAGGGCGAAATTCTGGACGGCGAGGGCGGGCACATGGTCTGGGGCAAGCAGATCCCTGCCAACCGGTCCCTGACCCTGGGCGGCCTGCCCTTGGGTCTCGCGTCCCACGCGGCGCTGACAAAGGACGTCCGCGCTGGAAAATTCCTAAGCTGGGACGACGCAGCCATTGATACCAAAGACCAAGCCGTGATCATCCGCCGTGAGATGGAAGCCGCCTTTGGCCAGGCCACCGCAGCTGAATAGAAGTCTTTTGAATTCCAGTTCCTCGTCATAACCGTTTAAGCGAGCTGGCTAAAGATCGCGATCTCCACCCAAAAGGCGGTGCACGATGGTCCGGCGCAGAATTTCGTTCGTGCCGTCAGCCACATTAACAACCCGCACCACATTATAGGCTTCAAACAATCCCACCTCATTGGTGAACCCCATGGCACCATGTACCTGGATAGCCCTGTCGATAGCGCGCGCTCCCACCTCTACGGCATAAGCCTTGGTCATGGATAATTCTTTAATTGCGGGTTCGCCCTGATCCAATAATTGCGCAACGTTCAGGCCCATCAGATGGGAGGCATGCAGTTCCATGGCGGATTCTGCCAATGGAAAAGTCACGCCTTGATATTCTGAGATCTGTTTGCCGAAAGCCTCACGTTGTGTGCTGTAATCCAGGGCTAAATCCACCGACCAACGCGCCAGTCCCAGGGCCCGGGCGGAATTATAGATCCGTCCCATGGAGACGCCGAACACCGCGTTTTTGAAGCCTTGGTTCAATTCGCCAACCAACTGGTAGGGCTCAACCCGTACGTCCTCAAAAACTAGTTGTGCCTCGTTACCACCGACAGAGCCATGCATGCGGATGATACTCTCGATCTCGAAGCCCGGCGAATTTGTGGGCACCAGAAAAGCGGAGATGCCGCCCTTGCGCAGAGCCGCTGCTTCGGGGTCGGTCTGGGCGAAGACGATGCAGTAATCTGCGATAGGTGAATTAGTGGTCCAAATTTTGCGTCCACTGATACGCCAGCCATTGCCGTCCTGTTTTGCCCGGGTAGTCATTGCGGCAGCATCGGACCCTGCACCCGGCTCCGACATCCCAAAACACATGGATGTTCGCCCCTCGACCATGCCATCCAAAATTTCCGACCGTGCCTCAGCCGTCACTCGCTCCAGCAGCCGCGAGGGTCCCAATGCCCAATGGCTAATGGCATACATTGTCAACCAGTTGTGCGGTCCCGCCGTGCGGTAGGCGTGTTCCCACGCCACGTAATAGGCCAGCATCCCAAGGCCGCTACCACCCAAATCCTCGGGCACACACATATTGAAATAGCCGGCTTTCGAGGAGGCCATTCGCACCTCGCGGATCAGCTCTATCACCTCTTCAACGTACCGACCATTCTCATCGTATGTCTTGCGGCCGTTGGAGAGCAGATCATGATTTTTCTCATGCCGACTAATCACTTCAGCCTTAATAAAGTTCTCAAGTCCGTCGCAAAGGCCACGAATTTCATCCGGTACTTCCAAAGCGATACTACTCATTTCCAAAACCACTTTCTGTTTTGCTTGCGCGTATTTTGGAGCGACGGTGGGCCAGGGTAAAGGGCGGCTACATCCCAACTGGATCAAAAGGAATTGATCGATGAACTAACATTTGCCTCTCAGGCATATCGGTCATCATATTGACGATACACAAATAATGGCAACGGCAACCGAGGGCCAAGCTGAAATGGCATATTTTCCATCATCTAAGCGAAATCGGTCACGAAATTGCAGAAAATTGCTGAATGATTAGAGGCTCGCCCGAAGTTTCAGTACTTACCAAATCCGACTGCATTTGGTAAGTACTGAAACTCCACCCAATCCCTTCCGAAATTCTTAGAGCTGCCAATAGTCACGATTGTTGGGACGTTCGCCGTCCCGCCACAACCCCTTAATATCCGCGATCAACCCGCCGTCACGCACCAAATGCAATAAGTCTTTGGCATTTAGCGCCAAATAGGCGTCATGACGAACGGCGCCCACGATGGCGTCATATTGGTCCTGTCCCACCAGCGAGGGGATAAGTTCAAATCCATATAGCCGCGTGGTCTCTTCGCCATCCGCAATAGGGTCGTGCACCTCCACCCGGTGACCGCGTGATTTCAATCCAGCTATCACATCGACCACCTTTGTATTGCGCAGGTCGGGTACGTTCTCCTTAAAGGTCAGCCCCATAACCAGGATGCGCCCTGGCCCTGACATACGATCGTTAATACATCCCGCGATAAAATCGCCCATGGCATCGTTCAAGCGACGACCCGCCAAGATTATCTGCGGATCATGACCCAATTGTTGCGCCTGGTAGGCGAGATAATATGGATCGACACCAATGCAGTGTCCACCCACAAGCCCCGGTGAGAAGGGAAGAAAGTTCCACTTCGTACCCGCAGTTTCCAAAACATCGTGGGCGGACAGTGATAGACGCTGGCAAATTGCGGCCACTTCGTTGACGAAGGCAATATTGATGTCACGCTGAGCATTTTCGATGACTTTAGCAGCTTCAGCCGTCTTGATATCTGGCGCGCGAAAAACCCCCCCGCTAGTCACACGCCCATATAGATCAACCAAGCGATCAACAACCTCGTCTGTCTGACCGGCAACAACCTTGGCAATCTTGTCGATGGTATGTTCTCGATCGCCCGGATTAATGCGCTCGGGCGAGTAACCCAAAAAGAAATCCTGGCCACAAACCAGTCCCGAAGCTTCCGCCAGAGCAGGACCGCAAATTTCCTCGGTGACGCCGGGGTAAACTGTGCTTTCAAACACCACGATGTTTCCTGTCTTTAACACCGCCCCAATACCCGCACAAGCCGTCTTAACAAAACGCAGGTCCGGCTGGTTATCTTTGTCCACTGGCGTGGGCACCGTGACAATATAGATGTCCGCCGCTGCGATATCACCACTATTGCCGGTAACCGTCAGTCGGCTGGCAACTAAATCTGACGTGGCAATTTCGCCGGTCCGGTCGTGGCCATCTCGCAACTCGCTGATCCGATCTTGATCCACGTCATATCCGATAGTTAGAAAATGCTGCGCCAGGGCCACGGCCAAGGGCAGGCCCACATAACCTAGGCCGATTACAGCAATTGGCGTCTCGTTGGAAAAATTAGCAGTCACGGGAAACTAAGCTTTATCTTCTATAATTTCGCGGACGGTCCAGCGAATGTGAGGGGCGATGGCGTCCGGTTTGGTTTCGCGTAAATTACAGACGAATCGATGATTGGCCAGATCACCGACCTTCATATGGATCGGTTCGCCGACGCCGCAATCGTTCCAATACTTCGCCCAGTGGTGCAAAGTTGGGGTCGGCAGTGAGGGCTCGAAACCATCTTCCAGCCCCCATTTTTGCTTGGCAAAATTGTGCGCCACCCACACGGTGTCGGCCTGAACCGCGAAGTGTGTGGCCGTGGGCAAGCCCGGATAACCATCGCCACCAAGAATTATGATGTTCATTGCGCGAGAACCTAACATTCGTCACTGTAAATCGCGGGGCGGGAGTAACATCAACACTCCGCCCTGACAAGAGTGTCCGAGTACTCGCAAGGACCTGTGCGTGTGGTGGGAACATAGGTTATAAGCGCCCATGTCTTGGAGCTTCATCGTCATGCTTGGTATCGCCGCTGCTGCGGTGACCGTTCTGGCCACGGGCCTGGTACTGCGGCAGTTACGGGCCCGCCAGATCCTCGATCACCCGAACGAGCGTTCCAGTCATGACCGCGCCGTGCCGCGCGGCGGTGGCATAGCCGTCATGGCGACCTTGACAGTCGGCTGGTGTCTGCTGACTTGGTGGCAGGGCGAGTCGCCGGAAATGGCCATCATCGCACTACTCGCAATCGCTTTGGCGGGATTTTCCTTTCTCGACGATCTGAAAGGACTCCCTGCTGGTAGCCGCTTGGTTCTGCAGGCCCTGACCGTGGCGGTAGGTTGTACGCTGTTACCACAAGAGCCCGTTTTCCAGGGGATTCTTCCGCCTATTGCTGATCAAGTGGCTACGTGGTTTTGCTGGCTATGGTTTATCAATTTGTTCAACTTCATGGACGGCGTAGACGGCATTTCTGCTGTTGAAGCGAGTTGTATCGGCATAGGCATAGCCTTGATAACGGCTGGGAATGGACCTGGTGCGCATTTAGCGGCCTCCGCTGCCATCGCCGCCGGCGCGGCGATCGGCTTCGGTATTTGGAACTGGCACCCGGCGAAAATATTTTTGGGCGATGTCGGCAGCGTGGGTCTAGGATTTGTATTAGGCTGGCTATTGCTGTCCCTCGCAGCGTCCGGCCAATGGCTTCCCGCGCTTATATTACCCCTTTACTATCTTTCCGATGCCACCTGGACCCTATTGCGGCGCCTGCTGCGAGGCGAAAAATTCTGGCAGGCCCATCGATGCCATTTTTACCAATACGCGGTTCGGCAAAGTGGCAATCACGGTCTTATCGCGCTGTTGGTTTTGTGCTGCAACCTGGTCCTGATCACCGCGACCGTCTGGGCTGCCCTTTGGGACGACCCAAGTGTGATACCAGCACAACGGTTGCGCCTCGGTCGATAGCATAGCGGAGGGTCGGAAGTGAGGCGCGAATCCTGGTGTCGTCACCGACTGAGCCGTTCATCAGTGGGACGTTAAAGTCCACTCTAATCATGACCCGCTTACCGGCGAGGTCGAAATCTCGAATTGATCTCTTGGACACTCTTATATGGTGTAAGGCTAGAGCCCCTGTTGTCCGAGGAGCTTGGCAAGATCCACGCACCGTGACGAGTATCCCCATTCGTTGTCGTACCACGAGAGAATTTTTACAAAGTCGCCTTCCATTACCTTGGTATATGCCGCATCCACAATGGACGAATGGGGATTACCTCGAAAATCGATAGAGACAAGCGGATCGGTTGAAAGATGTAGGATTC
>CAXGCE010000074.1:0-7724 GCA_964007795.1 uncultured Alphaproteobacteria bacterium
AGGCAAAAGTTCAGTCCAAGGATGAAGCCCGCCAGAGTGCCAATCACTCCCACAGAAGTTCCGGAAATCATGAAGATGCGCATGATCATGCCCCGCGTGGCTCCCATAGTCCGTAATATGGCAATCGCCTTACCCTTGTCCTGCACCAACATGATCAGCGATGACACAATATTAAATGCTGCGATCAGTATGATCAGGGTCAAAATGAGAAACATCACGTTACGTTCGATCTGCAACGCTTGAAAGAAGTGCCGGTTGACCTGCTGCCAATCAACTACCTGCGCGACGCCAGGCACGGACTGGATATCCCGCCGCAAACGATAGACGTCATTCGGATCATCCAAAAACAATTCCACGCCATTCGCCGCATCTTTCAGTTTGAAAAAGATCTGAGCCGCTGGCAGGGGCATGTAGATAAATGTAGAATCGTATTCGTACATGCCCACCATGAAGGTGGCTGCAACCCGATAGGTCTTGGTTCTAGGGACAGTACCGAAAGCGGTGGCGGTTCCCTGGGGAGAAATTAGGGTAATCTTGTCGCCCACAACCAGGCCCAATTTAGCGGCCAACCGCTGTCCGATTATGACATTGTGCTTGCCTCTAAATTCCTGCATCTGACCGCTGTACAAATTGTCCGTAATAATAGATCGCGCCGCCAGATCCTTGGGCCACATGCCGCGTACAAGAGCGCCGGAGGCCTGTTTATTGGCCGTTGCCATCACTTGCCCCTCGATCAGTGGCGCGGCAATTTGTACCCCCGGCAATTTCAGAAAACCCGCGGCAATGCGATCATAGTCAAGCATTTGGTTGCCAATTCCCCGCGCAACCATATGGCCATTTAGACCCAGAACCCGATCCAGAAGTTCTGTGCGGAAGCCGTTCATCACGCTCATGACGATGATCAGGGTGGCAACACCCAAGGCAATACCGATTAGTGAAAACCAAGCTATGATGGAGATAAAGCCCTCACGCCGGCGGGCACGTAGATACCGTGCCGCGATGACCCATTCCAGTGCGCCGAACATTTGTCGGATCTATGCCCCTGTAACTGCCACAATGGCCGCATCTACGGAAAGTTCCTGCCGCTGGCCCGTTCGCCGTTCCTTGACCTCAACCACCCCCGACTTGACGCCACGAGGGCCGACGATCATCTGCCACGGCAAACCGATCAAATCCAAGGTCGCGAACTTGCCGCCCGCCCGGCCTTCGGTATCATCAAGCAACACGTCGACGCCGGCATTTCGCAATTTTTGATAAATCTCCCCCGCTGCGGCATCACAGGCGTTGTCGCCCACTTTCAGGTTTATCAACCCAACATGAAACGGTGCGACGGCGGCCGGCCAGATAATGCCGTCGTCATCATGGCTGGCTTCAATAATGGCGCCTACCAACCGCGAGACCCCAATACCATATGAGCCCATTTCAACCGGCACCTCGATGCCATCGGCGTTCATTACCATGGCGCCCATGGGCTTCGAATACTTATTGCCAAAATAGAAGATATGGCCAACTTCAATGCCGCGTGTCGAGATCTGACGGTCTTTCGGCACCTCCGCATCGAACCTAGCCGGGTCGTGCTTTTCGTCCGTGGCGGCGTAGTGAGAGGTCCAATGTTCGATCACCGGCGACAAATCGTCGTCATATGCAACGTTGGCGTCGGGCGCTTGAAAATCCAAATAGTCGGCATGGCAATAGACCTCGGACTCACCCGTATCAGCCAGAATGATGAATTCGTGGCTCAAGTCTCCGCCGATGGGACCGGTATCAGCCTGCATGGGAATGGCTTTTAATTCCATCCGTTCGTACGTACGCAAGTAGGCCACAAACATTTTATTATAAGCGTGGCGGGATGCCTCAGCGTCCAGGTCGAAGGAATAAGCGTCCTTCATAAGGAATTCCCGGCCCCGCATGATGCCGAATCTAGGCCGTACTTCGTCCCGGAATTTCCATTGAATGTGGTACAAGTTCAAGGGTAATTGTCGGTAGCTGCGGATTGAGCCGCGGAAGATATCTGTGATCAGTTCCTCGTTGGTTGGGCCGAACAGCATGTCCCGCTCGTGGCGATCCGTAATGCGCAACATTTCCAGTCCGTAGTCGTCGTAACGGCCGCTCTCGCGCCATAAATCAGCCGGTTGGATTGTCGGCATTAACAGTTCCTGGGCCCCCGCCGCGTCCTGTTCCTCACGCACAATCTGCTCGATTTTTTTTAACACTCGAATACCAAGTGGCAGCCAGGAATAAATTCCTGCCGAGGATTGCCGGATCATTCCCGCCCGCAACATCAAACGGTGCGAAACAATCTGCGCCTCAGCCGGCGTGTCCTTTAACACAGGCAGGAAAAATTGCGACATACGCATATGTTTGGCCTCAATTCAAAAATAATCCCGGCGATATGTAGGGAAAGCGGCCTCATAAGGCAATGACTTCAACGGCTCCCTTCGACGCCCAGCAAACGGCGCAACATATCTTCGTCCGCCTCAAGAGCGGATGAAGGCCCGTCGTGAACAACGCGGCCCCGGCTCATTACCAGGCACCGTTTCGCAAAAGATAGAGCCAAACTGGCGTTCTGCTCCACCAGGATAATGGTCAGTCCGGCCTCGTCCCGCAAATGCATCAGTCCGGTGCGCAAGGTCTCGACGACGACGGGGGCCAACCCTTCGCTAGGTTCATCCATCAACAACACCTTGGGATTTCCCATCAGTGCCCGGCCTATCGCCAGCATTTGCTGTTCGCCGCCCGACAATTGGTTGCCCCGGTGATTTCGCCGCTCCATGAGCTGAGGGAAGAAATCAAACAGTCGCGTCAGTGTCCACTCCCCCGGCCGTGCCGCGACCTCGAGGTTTTCTGAAACTGTTAGCGAGGGGAACACCTCCCGTTCCTGCGGCACATAACCCAGACCACGGACAACGCGCCGATGGGCCGGTTCATCATCGATCCTGTCGCCCATTAGCAAGATTGATCCGGCATGCCGGTCGGTGTGACCCATAACAGTTTCCATAAGGGTTGTTTTGCCTACCCCGTTTCGACCCAGTATGGACACGCTAGCTCCCGGTTCTACGGCCAGGTTGATGCCTTCTAGAACCACCGTTTCGCCGTAACCGGCATGCAAATTCTCGATAGCCAAGGCTATGTTAGACATCGCCGCCATACCCCAAATAGACGGCCTGGACCTGCTCATCCCCCGCGATCTGTTTCGGATCGCCTTGCGCCAAAATACCTCCCGCGACAAGGACGGTAATCTCCTTCGCGAAACGAAATACGATGTCCATGTCATGTTCAATAATCAGAACGGCGATATTATCGGGCAATTGCGCGATGACATCCAAGATGATGTGGCTCTCGGCCGAAGGTACGCCAGCGGCCGGTTCGTCCAGCAGCAATACCGACGGCCGCTGCGCGAGAGTAATGGCGATTTCGACCAATCTTTGCCGACCATAGGACAATTCGCGAATGGGGATCAGTGCATAATTAGCGAGGTCAAGTTGTCCCAACAATTCCACCACCTCGTCAGTGACCGCGCTGTTATTTGAGGCGCGACGCCACATATTCCATGCGGCGCCGGCGCGTTCGGATAGGGAAATAACTACATTTTCCAAAACCGTCAGATCACGAAACAGTTGATTGATTTGATATGTCCGTGCCAAGCCATACTTGACCCGCTTCGCCTGGGACATGGAAGTTACATTCGTGCCGGCCAGCAGCACCTGCCCCTGATCTGGCGCCAAGGCGCCACTCATCAAATTGACCAATGTCGTCTTGCCCGCGCCATTTGGCCCAATCAATGCATGCCGGGCTCCCTCCGCCAAGGTCAAATTTACTTCCCGCGTGACCTGCAAGGCCCCAAAACTCTTTCCCAGCCCGAGGGTTTCGAGGGCCAAGGTCATGACAGACGCCTCTGCAGATCTTCCAATGCGCCCAGCAAACCCCGCCGGAAAAAAAGCACAACGACGACCAGCAGTAATCCGATGCCGAATTCCCAAAATTCCGGCGATAGCTTGGCCAGTTCATCTTCCAGAATCATGTAAACCGCGGTGCCAACGAAGGCGCCATAAAGCCGTCCCGCGCCGCCCAAAACCAACATAATCAAAACGGTACCCGAGCGAGCAAAACTCAGCACATCCAAGGTGACATAGGCATTGGACTCGGCGAATAGGCCGCCCGCCAAACCGGCCATGGCCGCGGAAACTGTATAGATGGTCACCAACCGGCCGTGCACCGGTGTGCCGATTCCGTGCATACGCACCACGTTGCCCTTGATCCCCACCAAGGACCGCCCGAACGCCGAATGCACGATAGTGCGCGCAGCCAAAAAACAAAGCAACAAGACGACAGCCGCATAACAATAGTAAGTCTTGCTCCACAGATCATACTCAAATGTATCGAACAACGGCCAAATAGAAATCCCCACCAGGCCGTCAAATCCCCCCGTCCATTCCTCGGCTGCATTGGCCCCTTCTTGCATCAGGATCGCCGTAGCCAACGTCAACATCAACAAGGTTAATCCGTGATAGCGCAGCAATATCCATCCGGAAACAAATCCTAAAATTGCGCCGACAAGCCCACCGAATAGCATCGCACTTATGGGCTCACCCCAGCCAAGATGGGCCGAAATCATACCCGTCGCATAAGCTCCAGCGCCGAAATAGGCGGCGTGCCCCAATGTGATGATGCCCGCATAACCAAGAATCAGATCCAGAGACAAAGCGAAAATTATGGCAATGATAATCTGCGTACCCAAGGCTAGATAATCCGGAAAGAGAAAAAGAGCGCCGGCAATGGCCAGCCACGGCAAGGCCTCGGCCCAATGCCAGCGCGCTTGTGCCTCCAAGAATTGCCGCGCGGCCGATTCCACCCCGGTCATGCGGTCATGCCTTGCCAAACAAACCAAACGGCCGAACCAGTAGGATTGCTATGGTCACGGCGTAAATGAAGAAGGCGCCGCCGTCGGGCCAGAGATATTTGCCGGCTGTATCAATCAAGCCCAACAAGATCGCGGCGACAAAGGCACCGTGAATCCTGCCCAATCCACCGACCGCGACAATAATCAGGAAGAAAACCAGATACGTCAGGGCGAAAGTGGGTTCCATGCCGATTATCTCTATCGCCAGACCGCCACCCAACGCCGCCAGTCCGCTGCCAAGTGCAAAAGAGATGACAAACAAGCGATCCACATCAATGCCGACGGATTGCGCCATGCGGCGATTATCTACCGACGCGCGGATCTTCGCTCCAATAATTGTTCCTTCGAATCCATACCATAGCCCCAGGATCAAAAATGCGCCGACAGCAATTGTGAAGGTTCGGTAGGCGGGAAACTGACCGAAACCAAGATCGACCTGTCCATTCAGATAATCTGGCACGGTAAGGCTGACCGTGGATGGGCCGTAGATAAACGTGATTGCGGCGGTGGCCATGAAAACCAAACCAATCGACAACAACACATGGTCCAGTTCTTCGGCCTCATACAGCCGGCGATAAAGGTATCGTTCGACCGGTATCGAAATTACTGCGACGAAAACCGACGCCAGCACAAGGGCAATAAGAAACGGTACCCCAAATCCCGTAATAAGGCTGACGAGAACGTAACCCCCGACCATAGCAAAGGCGCCATGGGCTAGATTGGCAAATCCCATCAGCCCCATGGTTATGGACAGGCCCACGGAAATGATGAACAGCAACATCCCGTAGGCTACGCCATCGAACAGGATGGAAATGGTCGCGTTGACGACCTGCTCCATAAACGGCGCCAGTGGTTACTTACATTTGCCTATGGCATTGGCCTTGCAAGGATCCTTGACTTGGGGAATTGAATCGATGACTTCGATCATCATCCGCCCGCCCTTGTTCACCACCTTGTGCACGTTAGAATCCTGGATGATGTCCCGTGTCTCAGGATCAATGGTGATTTTGCCGCGGGGGCTGTCATAACTCCATCCCCTCAAGGCCTTCATCGTTCCTTCGGCCGAAATCGAACCACCCTGAGCGGTTATAGCGTGGGCAATCGCCGCCATGCCATCGTATCCCGCGACGCCCATGAAATCAGGGGTCGTATCGGCCCCATAAGCCGCCTTCCAGGCTTTTACGAAGGCCATATTCACAGGTGTCTTATAATCGGCGGAATAATGATGCACGGTGATCATGCCTTCCGCTTCCTTGGGCATGGCCTGCAATTTGGTATCTTGCGTAATGTCACCCGGTCCGATCAGCCTGATGCCGGCCGCGCCCATGCCTAGATTGGCGTAGGTTTTGACGACAGCAACCGCGTGATTGCCTGCCGGTACGAAGATATAAAAGCAATCCGGCTTGGCGTTTTTTACCCGTTGGAAAAAGGGCGTGAAATCGGGCACCTGGCGTGGGCCGCCCATGGGGATTGCTTCCAACACCTTGCCGCCGGATTTTTCGAACCCCGTGGTGAAAGCATTGCGACTATCCTTGCCAGGCGGATAGTTCGTGTATCCGATTACGGCGGTATTGCAACTCAATTTTTCCTTGGCATAGCCGCCCAAGGGATAACCCGCATGCCACATGGTGAAGGAGACACGCGCAATGTAGGGCGACAATTTGGGGATCCAGGCGGTGCCGGCGTTCATGATCACCATGGGTACCTTGCCCTGGGTAACCAGCGGCGCAGACGCCATGGCATTGGGTGAAAAGACAAAGCCGGTCAGCAGGTCGACCTTTTGCCGCGTGATCAATTCTTGCACCGCGTTCTTAGCAATATCGCCGCCGGGACGTTTGGAATCACGCTTGATCAGTTCAATCTCGTGCCCGCCAAACGCCGCCTTGTGTTGATTCATGAACAGGTTCATACCCCGATCAATTTGCTCACCAAATTGCGCCGCCCCGCCCGAATAGGGCAAAACCACGCCAATCTTAATCTTCGCGGCCTGAGCAGCACCCATTGCCAAGCCCAACGCGGCAACCGTGCTGAGGATTGTCTTTTGATAGTTCATTGTAGCCTCCTGTTTTCGACTTTGCCTCCGCGAATTCCTGCCGTGAAGGCCTTATTTCGAATGATATTAGTATAGAAAGGTCGCCGAAAGGGAATCCAGAAAAATTTCATGCACAATAGTTGGCGGCAGGCAACTACAACGCAGTCAACGGTCGCGGTTAAGGGTTTCGCCCTTTAAACTTGCAGTGCCTCTGTCAGCACTGAACTACGAAGTGCTTGCTTGGCTGCTGGCTCTTGTCTTGAGCAAATCCCGAACAGGAATTTTCTGGGCAAAAAGTAAATTTGTCAGGCAGTTTGATTTGGCGATCATTGTCAATTTCACCGGGCCTCAACTCACTTACCTCGACACCGACTCGGCGTTAGAACACTAGGCCCGTCTCGGGCCGATTACTTAACAACCATTAGCCATCGGCTTTACACACCTGAACTTCTGATTTCAACACGGATGCATGCGCTTATCCGATGACCAGAAGCAGCAGTAAATTAACCGAAAAAGGGGCCGCACCTGGTGAGGTGCGGCCCGAATAGGAGGAAACGCCATCAAGCGTTTGTCGGGAGTCGAGCCTCCAACGACGGTACTGATAATCGTTCTTAGAGTTGAAATTTCAAGAACATTATTAGGATTGTTTCAGATGCACTAAATTTGATGCATTTGTATCACAGTAAAAATCTACCCGGTTGGCCGGAAATAGCCGCAACAATTGATCACACCCGTTTCCATGATAACAATAACCGCATCCATGTTCGCCACAGAAATCGGCGTAGTCACAAG
>CAXGCE010000075.1:0-7658 GCA_964007795.1 uncultured Alphaproteobacteria bacterium
TCTCGATTCGAAAAAAATCTTTTGAACAGTGAACCCGACCAGGAGACACGCGAGGCCCTCGCCAAAATTCCAACCGCGGATGCCACTCGCCTGGACGAAAGCCGATCCGAAGCCGAAAGATATAGCACGCACGGTGAGTTACGTGGCCGATACCTCGGAGTTCTTTGAAGTGGGCACTGCTCAAGGCGAGGTGTTCACCCACAAAAAGCTCGGTTCCACCATGATCGAAGTCAGCGCTTTGATTCAGCGGCAGAAAAAGGCGGAAACCGAAAACTACGCGGAATTTCCCGAGGACAACTGAGTTCATGAGTTTGCCAAGTCTCAATGATGTCCGAGCTGCTGCCGATCGCATTGCAGGTTTAGTGCGCCGCACACCACAAATTTCCGCCGCATTGTGCCGTGATGCTCTGCCAGGCAATTTACCATTAAATCTGAAGCTAGAATGCTTACAAGTTTCGGGCTCCTTCAAGGCACGGGGGGCCATGAGTAAACTGACAACACTGAATGACGAGGCAAAGGGACGGGGCTTAATTACTGCATCCGGCGGCAATCACGGTTTGGGTGTTGCCTATGCCGGGCACGCGGCCGGAGTACCGGTCACCATATATCTGCCTGGTAACACCCCGCCCACAAAGGCCGACCAATTGAGGCGCTGGGGTGCAGAGGTGCGGTTCCACGGCGACGTTTGGGATGATGCCAACCGCGAGGCCGTTGCCGTAGCGGAGAGTGACGGAAAAACCTACATCCATCCCTTCGCCGACCGAGAGGTTATCGCCGGTCAGGGCACGATCAGTCTGGAAGTTCTGAACGACGCACCGGACACGGATATATTGTTCGCGTCCATTGGCGGCGGTGGCTTGATATCCGGCACGGCCATGGCGGCTAAAGCCTTGAAGCCCGACATCAAAGTAATCGGAGTGGAACCGACAGGCGCACCCACCTTGCGGGAAAGCGTTGCCGCCGGAGAGCTGGTGGAGTTGCCGACAATACACACAGAAGCTAACACCCTAGCGCCACGGCGCAGCGAAGAGATCAATCTGGCACTTATCCAGAAGAACGTGGATGAAATCGTTTTGGTGACCGACGAGCAGATGCGGCATGCAGCTCGCTGGCTGTGGCAAGAATTCGGCATCGGCGTGGAACTGTCCGCCGCAGCCTCCATTGCTGCCCTGCAGTCGGAAGTTTTTTCACCTGACGAGGGAGCAGTTTGTACCGTGCTCGTCTGCGGCGCCGGCAAAGACGGCATAAGCTGAAATGAATGCACCTAGTTCCAAAGCGGATGAAAAGTTTCGCATCTTAAGCGAGGTATTCGGATTTTCCTGGTTCCGACCTGGTCAGGCCGAGGTCATCGATACCCTTTTGGACGGCCGCAGTGCTTTGGCGGTAATGCCCACAGGGGCGGGCAAATCCTTGTGCTTTCAAGTACCGGCGCTAGCACTGGACGGTTTGACTATCGTCGTTTCACCTCTAATCGCCTTGATGCAGGACCAGGTCGCCGCTCTGCAACTAGCAGGCGTTTGCGCTGAGGCTATCAATTCGGGTAAGGAACGGCTCGAGAATGTGGAGATCTGGCGCCGGGTCGCTTCGGGCGAAGTCTCCATACTGTATTTATCGCCTGAACGATTGATGACCGAACCCATGTTGGCCGCAGTTTCCAGCCTACCTATATCCCTTTTCGCTGTGGATGAGGCCCATTGCATCTCCCAATGGGGCCCAGCTTTCCGGCCCGAATATGCCGGTCTATCAAGGTTGCGGAAGTTGTTTCCGAACACCCCAATCATCGCGCTGACTGCCACGGCGGACGCCGTTACCCGCCGGGATATCGTTGACAAGCTATTGGGTGGCAACGCTAGCATCTTTGTCCAGGGTTTCGACCGGCCCAATATCCGCTTGGGCGTGGCCTTCAAGCAGGATTGGAAATCTCAGATGCTGGCCTTCCTGTCACGACATAAGGGAAAAAGCGGCATCATCTACTGCCTCTCGCGCAAAAAAACGGAAGAAACCGCCACCTATCTTGTCGCCGAAGGAATACCCGCCCTGCCCTACCATGCAGGCATAGAATCCTGGCAGCGAGAGCGCAATCAGGACCGCTTCATGGCAGAAGATGGCGTGGTCATGGTAGCCACGATTGCCTTTGGCATGGGCATCGACAAGCATGATGTCCGCTTCGTTCTACATATTGACCTGCCTAGCAGCATGGAGGCCTATTATCAGGAATTTGGCCGCGCCGGCCGCGACGGCGTACTGGCGGAAGCCTTGATGCTTTATGGCCTAGGGGATATCCGCCTGCGCCGCATGTTCATCGAGGACGAGGGCGGCGACGATGACCGCCGCCGCCAGGAACATAAGCGCCTGGATGCCCTGCTGGCCTACTGCGAGGCGCCTACCTGCCGACGGCAGACACTACTGGCCTATTTCGGTGAGGAGCGCCAACCATGCGGCCATTGCGACTTATGCCTGGACGCGCCCGAAGCCGTTGATGGCACCGACTTGGCTCGCTTGGCCCTCAATACCATCCACGATACCGGCCAGCGATTTGGCGCGGTCCACGTTGTGGACATCCTTATCGGGGCTAAAAACGAAAAGGTGCGCAAGTTTGGCCACGACCGGCTGGACGGCCACGGCGCAGGGAAGCGGCTGGGAAAGGCGGCCTGGCATTCGATACTCAGACAATTGTTAGCGGGGGGGCATCTGCACTTGGACCTGGAAGGATTTGGCGGCCTAGCCATAGGCGCTCGCGGCTGGGAGATTATCGAGGGCAAAGAACGCTTTCAATACCGCCCCGACGCCGCGCCCCTCCCTAAGGGCACCGGCAAGCACCGCAACAGAACTGTTGCAGCGGTCGAGGGAGAGGTGGATTTGTCCGGCCGGGATCAAGAACTACTCACCGATCTAAAGTCCCTTCGTTCCCAGATATCTAGGTTGCGCGGCATACCGGCCTATATAGTGTTTAACGACCGTTCGCTCGCCGACATGGCTCGACGACGTCCAGCCACCGAAGCGGAGTTCGCCGCCGTACACGGGGTCGGCCAAGCAAAACTAAAGAAGTTCGCGGATGAATTCCTGGCCCTGATTGCAGAGCACAATTGAATCTTTGAACCACTCGCGGCGAAGAGCATCCAATCCTTTAGGACCAAATTTTTTGCGCATTATTGATATAAATGACTAACGCATTAAATTTTCCACGCCGAATGCATGGCCGTGATGCCACCTGACAGGTTTCGAAATTCAACGCGCGACAATCCGGCGTTTGATATCATCTCAGAAAATGCATTTTGACAAGGAAATGTTCGAATACTCTCAGCCAAATAACGGTAGGATTCTTCGTCTTTCACAACCAAACGCCCCAACCGCGGGACGACATCAAGGGAATACTTGTCATAGAGGGGTTCGAGCCCGGGCAAAACAATTCGGGAAAATTCAAGACACAAGAACCGGCCACCCGGTCGCAACACGCGGTGAATTTCACGTAGCGCCAAATCTTTCTCGGTCATGTTACGTATACCAAAAGCACAAGTCACCACATCCATAGAAGCGTTTGGCAGAGGCAGATCCTCTCCACTTGCGCAAACCCACTGAATGTTACCTGAAAGATTTCGTCGTTCTGCCCGTTCAATCCCAACCGAGAGCATCTCCTGATTGATGTCAGCAACAGTCACATGGCCACCGCCGGACTTGAGAAATCTGAAGGCTATATCCCCTGTACCACCTGCTAGATCCAGCACTCGCATGTACGGTCGCGGCTTAAGCCATCCGACGAATGCCGCCTTCCAATGACGGTGTAGACCAGCAGACATGAGGTCATTCATGACGTCATAGCGTCGGGCAACAGAGTCGAACACGCCACGTACTCGCCGTGATTTTTCTGATTTTGGCACCTGCCGAAAACCGAAATCTGTACTTGTCTCCATCTAAATTGGGCTCTTTTGTCCATACCCAGCTATGCCGAAGCACAATAGCACTATAAATAGCAGCCACCGCAATGTTCGGATATCCTGATTTCATGCCCGAATTACCAGAAGTCGAAACTGTGTGCCGTGGATTGGAAAGTTCGCTTGTTGGACACCAACTGACTAAGGTCATCCAGCGGCGGCCGGATTTGCGATGGCCTTTGCCCGAAAATTTCGCAGAACGCCTTCAAGGCCGCACCGTTAAGCGACTATACAGGCGCGCCAAATTTATCCTCGCCGACCTTGATGATGATTACGTCTGGATGACGCATCTGGGCATGTCTGGCAGGATGTTTATTCACGAGGAATCGGCACCGGTACTCGGCAAACATGACCATATTGTCATCGAAACCGACGGGGGACACACAATAATTTTCCAGGATCATCGACGTTTTGGAATGATGGACTTGGTTATTGGAAAGAACTTGAAGAACCATCGGCTATTATCTGGTCTGGGACCTGAACCCCTAGGCAATAGCTTCAATGGCGTGACGTTATCGGATGCACTTCGCGGCCGACGGACACCAATCAAGTCGGCGTTGCTTAATCAAAAGGTCGTTGCCGGGCTTGGAAATATCTATGTCTGCGAGGCACTGTTTCATTCCGGCATTTCCCCGCGGCGGCTAGCGACCTCAATCCCTGGTCGGCGAGCCGAGAGGTTAGCCCCAGCCATCCGGGACGTCCTTACCAAAGCCATCGCCAAGGGCGGCTCAACTCTTCGCGATTACGTACAGGCATCTGGTGAGTTGGGTTACTTCCAGCACGAATTCTCTGTTTATGGACGTGAAGGCCAACCTTGCGCAAGCTGCGCCAAGCCAGTTTCGCGCTTGGTACAGGCCGGTCGCTCGACATTCTTTTGTTCAAATTGCCAGCGATAGGAATGATATAGTTGCTCCAATAATACTGCAGAAACGAACGTTGGGAGTTACCTATGAGCAAAGTCCTGGTGGACGTCAACGGGCCTGTGCGGACCGTCACGTTAAACCGTCCAGAAAAACGCAATGCATTGGATACCGAAACTCTGGATGGAATGATCGCAGCGTTTCCGAACGAACCGGGGCCCGAAGAACGGGTCGCAGTCGTACGCGCTAATGGACCGTCTTTTTGTTCCGGCATGGACCTTAGTGCGAAGGTGGCCGGTTTGGGGCAACCTACGTCTATTGAAACCATGCTGCGAGGGATAGAGGTTTACCCCCTACCGGTCGTAGCGGTGGTACATGGCCCAGCAATCGCGGGTGGCAATGAATTGGCGCTGCACTGTGATTTCGTCGTAGCTAGCACAACAGCAATATTTGGCATGTCACTTTCACAAATTGGTCTTGCGCCAACCTGGTTTCTTGCCAAAAAGTTGATGGAAGTTGCAGGCCCTGTCGCCGCGAGAGAAATTCTGTTGCTTGGTGATCCGTTGCCGTCAAAACGTCTTTACGATCTTGGAGTAATTGCCCGCGTTGCGGAACCGGACGCATTACAGGACGCCGCGCAAGTCATTATCGACCGGCTAACTGCCAACGCTCCGCTTTCGCTGAAAAACATGAAGGCAATGTTGGTACGGCAGATGGCGTTCCGCGACACGACGGAATACGGCGACCTAAATTCCGAAGTGAAGAGGATAAGTGCATCCGCCGATGCTATGGAAGGGATCCAGGCACGGCTCGAACGGAGAGAACCGGCATTCCGTGGCGAATAAGAGCCCAGAAATGTCTAGAAAATTCAAATACTTTGATACCTTTTAGCATCGGAGGAAAGGAATTCCCTACCGGCCCAATTAGGCATAAATTAAAATTCCTAAGAACGATTAATCATCATTACTCTAATGGGGTACTGTCCCTATTCTAATTGTTCAATCGCAGCTTTTATTCTTGCGCGTTCTTGGCTCTTATTTGGCAGCAGATCATGCAGTCGCTCCCAGCGTATGATCGCTTTAGATCGTCGGCCTGCGGCCGCATCCGCCATACCGAGGAACCATAGGGCTTGCCTATTGCCAGGTTGCAAAGCTTCAAGTTTCCGCAGTATTGCTATCGTCGATTCGGGAATAGGTTGTTCTGATGTCATCGACTTAATCAAAATTGCGACCTGTGCATCCAACGGCCCTGGGTCCATAGGGCGCAGACCAACGGCTCTCCCATATGCCTTGGCGGCTTCAGTATTCTTCCGCAGCACACCGTAGGCTCGACCAAGCCGCATCCAGCCGTCAAAATCGTCTGGTTGATCTTCTAACCGATCGGCTAGGCGCTGCACCATCGAATTGATGAACTCCTGGCGGTCGGACGGCGACATTTTGGCTGCCTCCGCCATTGCTGCTCGATCCGGGCCCGGACTTACCTTTTTTCCTGACTGGGACAAGGCCCGCGCAGATGGTGCCATCGATTGTGCTGAGGATGCCAGATGTTCTTCCGCATCAATGCCAAGTTGTTGCGCAACTCGTCGGATCTGTTCCCCCAACGCTTGCCGGTTTTCGCTGTCGGGCGAAAGCTTCCCGTATAGCCCCAACCATGCATCAAAAGCATTCTTCAAACGGCCAGCCTGAAGATCAGCCAGACCCAAAAAATATTGCACCGGAAGGCTTTGTGGCGCCAAATCCCGTGCCTTGGTAAAGGCAATCAATGCCTCCGGCGTGATTTTTCCCCCAGCTCCCCTCATCAAAACGTCACCGAGAGCAACGAGCAACTCCGCGTCCTTTTCAGATAATTCAATCGCCCTGCCGAGCGCCTTAGCGGCTTCGTCATATTGCCCCATGGTGGCCAGTGAGCGGCCGAGCAACCTCCAACCATCTAGGTCATCCGGTTGATTCCGAAGTCTTTTGGCTAGACCATCTACCATCCCCTGCATTTGTTCATTTTGGTCACTCGAAAGTACCTGGGTCGGTGGTGTACTGGGGGTTTGCCGACTGGCTAAGGGTTGATCCGGCTGGGAAGGTCGTCCCAAATAGACATAAAGCATCAATGTCAAAGCTGGCAAAAGTAATGCTACCAATACCGCCGTTAAGGCAGACGGTTCCGTAGGCGCATTCACGGGCCCTTGTCGTTCCCCTGCGCGCAAAATACGTCGCTCAATTTCCCGTTTAGCTTCTTCCGCCTCCTCTGCCGTCAGTTCATCTGCTGACAGTTCAAGATCAACTTCGCGCAATTGGTCGCTGAATACTTCCAGATCGTGTTCCAGCCGTGTACCGGTAGGTTTTCCTGGACGCAATAATGGCCACAAAATCGGAAGCACGGCGATCAAAGTCAGGGCGCCAACGGCAATCCAAAGGCTCATGCCGAATCCCTGTTTTTCATCATACTCTTAAGGCGATCTTGTTCTTCATTACTCAAGAGATCGCCAGAGATTGCGACGATATCCCTCCTGCGTCGATACCAGAGGACAATGAGAAGTATTGATATTGCGAGGAAAATAGCAGGCGCCGCCCATAGCGGTATGGTTCCGGACTTCAAAGGGGGTTGCAACAGGACCCAATCTCCATACCGGTCAACAACAAACCGTATAACCGCTTCGTCGTCATCGCCGGCGGAGATACGGTCACGCACCAGTATGCGAAGGTCACGAGCTAGGGATGCATTCGAATCCTCGATGGATTGATTTTGACAAACCAAACAGCGGAGCTGCTTGTGAATGGCTCGAGCACGTGCTTCTAGGATTGGATCACCAAGCGGGTTATCGACAGCGACCGAATGAGCCGGCAAAGCAAATACCATTGACAGAAGCAACGCC
>CAXGCE010000076.1:0-7654 GCA_964007795.1 uncultured Alphaproteobacteria bacterium
CTTATTGATGGCATAGATGATACTCATTTATGGGCCGAACGTTATGATGGGTTGCTTGAGGACGTTTTCGATTTACAGGAGCAGGTAACGCAACAAGTTGTCATGAGTTTGGTCCCCGAAATTCTAACCAAGCAAGCATTAAAAAGTTCAAATTCCACTCGGATATATGATGATGCCTATGATAAGGCGTGGAAGGCATCGGCACTCTGTATTGAGGGCACACAGGGCAATATACCTGAGCACGTTGATCGTGCATTAGAATTATCTTTAGAGTCTATAAGTAAGAATAATAAATGCGAAGTCGCTTATAATGTCGCCGGTCTATGTTATCTTGTGCAGAGTTTATTCAGGTGGGGGAGCGATCCTAGTTCTGCAGCAGAACGCCACCTCGCCTTAGCTGATACATTATTAAGCCGCGTACACAATTCGATTACAGGATATAGAATTCGTGGGTTCGCTAAGGTTCGATTAGGTGATTTCAACGGCGCCATATCTGATCTGCAAAAAGCAAGTGATTTGAACCCCAATGATAGTGAAACAATTTTTGGGCTTTCTTTTGCATTAGCTTCGGTTGGAAATTCTGAAAAATCTAAGGAACTCGCTCTATTTGCAAAGCGCTTAAGTCCAAAGGATCCATTTTTGGGGAGGTTCTTCTATCTTTCGATGGCTATGTGTTATTTTATTGAACGTGACAATAACAATTTTTTGGACTGGGCGGAGAAGGCGATACAGGCATCACCATATGCGCCTATTCGAAGGGCCTTAATGATAGCCTATGCAATGGAAGAAAATGATGAAGATCTAGCCCAAAAACATTGCCTGGCGCTGAATAGTTTTGCGCCAGACTTTATTCCTAGCGTCTTGGATGGGGAAAATATTCTATTTGCCGATGATGAACACAGGCAAAGAGTAAATAGCGGTTTACAGGCATTTCTTAGTATGGGTAAGTAGGTTTTAGACGAGTTCAAAGTTAACGCGAATATAATCCTGCCTTGTTGATGTATGCGATCACTGCTCTAACGAAATTGTTAGGTTGGCAAGTGAACTAGAAATGCATGGAGAGCATCTGGAGGGGCAGGCTGCTTAAATACGCGAAGAAATTGAGATTGCAAGGAACGCTCTAGTTGAATGATGGATCTGGTGCCCGCCTCAGATCTCAAGTTCCGAATAATGTTCGGTCGTACGACTGTGTACAGGGTTGGTCCGGCTGTTTTTATTCCGCTGTAGTGTTAATTCTGGCCATCGAATCCTATAATATCGCCTAAGTCGCCTAGGATATGTCCGAGATGATTTTTCCCAATCGCTCTATATTGCCAAGAGTTTCGTGGTGCGCGAGGCCAGGCCACTGGACACGCAGCAAGATCTGATCAGTGCGGGCAATTTCCGCATAATGTAATAATTCATCTTTGACTTGTGCCTCATCGCCAATCAGGAAACGGCCTTGGGCGAATTCGTCATAGGCGGCATCGAAATCGCCTTGGGTTGTTTCACCCTGCCCCCATGAAGCATATGCACGATATTTGAATAGCAGCGGTTCTCGGCTTACCTCCCGCGCGTGGTCGGCGTCGCGGCCCACAAAACACTCCCTTATTAGGGGGCAATTGACGTCTTCTGACTGACCTGTCGCGCGCCGTTCTTCTCGAAAGACCTGTAGATAGGCCAACATGGACTCCGTAGACAAAGTCGGCGCGATACACCATGCATCGGCAATTCGTGCTGCCCGTCGAACGGCGGGTTCCACGTCTCCTCCAAGCCAAATCGGGGGTCGCGGTTTCTGCATGGGCTTCACTGCGGCATTAGCGTTGTCAAGATGGAAGAAAGTGCCATGGTGGGTTACGTCGTCTTCAGCCCAAAGACGTTTAATCACATCCAGGCCTTCGGTCATACGGCCGACCCGTTGGCGCATTTCGACGCCCATAGCCTGGAATTCCTCAGGCCGGTAGCCGAGGCCAGCACAAAGCACGTAGTTACCATTAGAAAGCCAATCGATGGTGGCAGCTTCCTCAGCCGCCAACACTGGGTTCATCATGGAGAGCAGAAGAACACCCGGACCAATTTGCATTCCTTCCGCTTCATTTACTAAGTGGCCAAGCAGCGGATTAGTTTGGAACATGCCCATGGGTCCAATTAATAAATGTTGTCCTATAATCAGAGATGAAAATCCGCTTTCACGAGCCGCCCGCACCTGCTCTCGCAAGGCAACTAAAACCTCGGCGGGATTTTCTTCCGGCGTCCATTGCATTGCCGTGAACATACCGATGCGCATTCGTTATCTCCCTACTGTATCCAGCTTTAATATCAGACCTTAATTCTGATTTCCTGAGCAAAACGTTCCATTATGTCCAACGCCACAGGGAGCGTTTCTGTCATGATGTCAAAGCAAAACTCGGTAGCCCCGGCATCCCGGAACCGGCACAAGGCATCGACGATATCGCTCGGCCGTCCTTCTGTTGGCGCCTGGCCTTCGTTCGCCGGTCCATCCTGAAAGGTCAGGGCTACTTTGGGTGCGATAGGAAAGCCGTCTACTTTGCGGCCCTCGGCCTCTAGTGCCATTGCTAGTTTTGGGCGAAGGTCCGCCAATACTTCCGGTGTTATCTTGAAGGGATGCCAGACATCTCCGAATTTTGCTACGCGCCGGATTGCCGCTGGTGAATTGCCCCCCACATAGATCGGCGGATGCGGGTCCTGGGCCGACTTTGGGCCCATTTCCACATCTTGGAAGGTGTAGGTTGGACCATTGTGAGTTGCCTTCTTCGCAGTCCAGAGTTCACGGATGATGGCAAGGCCTTCGTTTGTTCGTTTGCCGCGATCGTGAAAGTTATGGCCAAGTGCGGTGATTTCCTCTTGGCACCAACCAACCCCAACGCCAAAACTGATGCGGCCACGGCTCAGTTGATCTAACTCAGCCAGCTGTGCCGCCACCTCGATGGGGTTGCGCATGGGCAGGATCAAGACGGAGGTGCCGAGCCGGATCTTTGTAGTGCGTCCGGCCAGATAGCCAAGCACGCTGAAGGGCTGGTAGTAAGTGCGCTTCCAATCTTCTGGCAACTGACCGTCCGCTCGGCCCGGGTAACTCGATAAGGTCAATGGCGGCATTATCAAATGATCGCTGGCCCAGAGTGTATCGAATTCCAGAGCCTCGGCTTTCTCAGCCATGGCATCAAATGTTGCAGGACCTGCAGCATCGCCCCGGACAATTATTGACATGCCAAAATTCATGGCCACGGTCCTTTCATATTATCTCTCAGTCGCAAGTGGCAATTGTGCATGATGGAAACCTTGGGGGCCAGGACACATTGTGTGTCGCATTGGTCATTTTCCGCCGTTAGCGGGTTTCGCTAACTGGCGTTGGTCATCCACCAAAAAGGTGTCGCGTGCCTCGAGAAGGAAAATGCCACTAACTCCGTAATCTTTATTTGTTTTGTTGTTGATGTTTTATATTGCTTCAATAGAACTTCCTAAGTGGCACATCTCAAACCCGCTTGGAACATGGCAAGAATCTGAAAGAAAAGGTAAGAAAATATGCGTGCAGTAGGCCTTTATGTTCATGGCGGTCCTGAAGTTCTGGAAGTGGTGGATTTGCCCGAGGTCCACGCTGGATCTGGTCAGGTGCGTATCAGGGTGCATGCCGTTGCGGTCAACCCCACGGATACGATGGCGCGTAACGGCTCGCGTGCAGAACAGCAAAAAATCGATCCGCCGCCCTACGTTCCGGGAATGGATGTGGCAGGTGTCGTTGACGAAGTGGATGACGATATCTCAACTAATGTCGCTGTTGGTGATGCGGTCATGGCTATGGTTGTTCCAAACGCAAGCCACGGTGCCTACCGAGAACAGATCGTACTCAACGCCCGGTCAGTTGTGCCGGCGCCAGCTGGCACCAGCCACGTTGAGGCGTGCACGCTTCCAATGAATGGGCTCACGGCCCGGCAATCCCTTGACCTGCTTGGGCTATCGTCGGGGCAAACCCTGGCCGTGACCGGTGCCGCGGGAGCCTACGGCGGCTACGTCATACAGCTCGCCAAAACCGAAGGCTTGACGGTCATTGCGGATGCCTCTGAGGCCGATCGCGAACTCGTCACCGATCTTGGGGCGGATATCGTTGTTCGTCGCGGCGATGACGTGGCAACTCGATTTCGTGAACATTTCTCAGATGGTGTTGACGGTCTCGCCGACGGTGCCGTGCAAAACGAATTGGTAATCCCTGCAGTCCGTGATGGCGGTGCATTTACGTCGGTGCGCGGTTTTATCGGCGAGCCACTGCGCGATATTTCCTTCACCGCCACCATGGTGCGGACTTATGACGGCGAATTCGAGAAACTCGACAGGCTCCGACAATTGGTTGAATCTGGCTCAATTACCCTCCGTGTGGCCGATACCTACACACCCGAGCAAGCGGGTGAGGCGCATAGGCGGCTCGAGGCAGGTGGGACCCGCGGTCGCCTCGTCATCGAATTTTGATCAGGTAGCATGATGACATCCCGGTCAGAATTTGTGCCTTATCGCGGAGTCTTTCCGATTGCCCCGACGCCGTTCAAAGAGGACGAGAGCCTGGATATGGAGGGGCAAACACGGGTGTTGGACTGCATGATTGATCAGGATGTGGACGGCATTTGCATTCTGGCCAATTACTCGGAGCAATTCCTGCTGAATGACGCAGAGCGCGACCAATTACTCAAGATTTGCCTGGAGCATATCGCGGGTCGTGTGCCGGTCATCGTGACATGCAGCCATTTCAGCACCAGGATCTCTGTTGCCAGGGCAGGACAGGCGGAAGCTGCAGGCGCGGACATGATCATGGTAATGCCGCCGTATCATGGCACCGCATTAAGGGCGTCAGAGAAGGGCAATTTTGCCTTCTTTCAAGAACTGGCTGATGCCATTTCCATCCCGATCATGCTTCAGGATGCGCCGTTGAGTGGGGTGAGTTTATCCGTCACCTTTTTGGCTGATCTGGCGCGCCGGATACCGCAAATTGGCTATTTCAAGATCGAGGTGCCAGGGGCGGCGGCAAAGTTGCGGGACCTGATCTCCGTCGGCGGTGCCGCGATCAAGGGTCCCTTTGATGGGGAGGAGGCGATCACATTAATGGCCGATCTGGAAGCCGGTGCGACCGGCACCATGCCGAGTGCCCTGCTGCCAGAACTCATTCGGCCAGTGGTTATGGACTATCGAGCTGGCAAATCCATGCAGGCTGCCAAGACCTATGCCCGGATCCTGCCTCTGATCAACTTTGAAAACCGGCAATGCGGCCTTAGAGCGACCAAGACCGTTTTGAAGGAAGGTGGTGTCATCAAAAGTGATACAGTCCGCCATCCTTTGGAGCCGCTAGATCCTGAAACCCGGCGACAATTGTTGCAACAGGCCGAGGCTCTTGATGTCTTGGCCTTGCGATGGGGTAAATAGCAGCTAGTCCAGGGAGAGGTAGGATATGGACACTCTGAATGTCTTGAGCATCATACGGATGACGGATGGAGAACGGGCGATGATCGAGGCCGTTGATCCGTCGGTCCGGTTAACGGATGCGGGGGGCTGGTTCGACGGCGAAATTCGTGAGACGTGGCCGGCTTTTACCTCCGAACGCTATCTCCATCCGGATGCCCATGGCGCAGGCAGCCCAGAAGAACGGGATCGCTTGCTGGCGGATGCTGACGTCATACTCGGCGGCTGGCCCTTTCCTCTTGATCTGCGCGCCCGGTCGCCGAAGCTGAAATGGTTTCATCAGCGTCCCGCCGGCGCCTCGAATTTGCTGCGTGGTGATTTGTGGGGCGGTGAGGTTATCGTGACCACATCTCGTGGCTCCGGCAATACACTGGCGATGGCGGAATTCGCGTTGGCAGGGATCATGCATTTTGCCAAAGGCCTGCCCCAAGCCGCCGTCGATTATGCGGCAGGTTATTTCTCGCACCGCGCCTACAATCCGCTTCTCCTCCATGACAAGGTTGTATGCGTCGTCGGGGCGGGGGGAATTGGTCAGGATGTTGGCCGCCTTTGCGCTGCTATGGGCATGCGCGTAGTGGGCACCCGCGGGTCCCTGGGCGACGATCCGCTACCCCAAGGATTTGATTTCGTCGGTGGTCCCGCCGAACTTGATCATTTGCTGGCGGAAGCTGATTTCGTGGCAATCTGCTGTCAATGGACACCGGAGACCAACCATCTTTTTAATGCTGAGAGATTTGCCTTGATGAAACCGGGAAGCGTTCTGGTCAACGTGGCCCGCGGTGAAATTATTGAGGAAAACGCGTTGATCGAGTCGTTGCAAACGGATCGGCTCCGCGGTGTTGTGCTTGACGTGTATGATGGCGAGTTTGAAGGGTTACCAAAGTTAAAGCTCTGGTCGGATCCAAGGGTTCTAGTCACACCGCATATCTCAGGCGCAAGTGATCAAAACCGTCATCGAGCCGTAGAAGTATTTTGCGAAAATCTTGCAGCCTATTTGAGCGGCGAACCACTCGCCAACGTCATTGATTGGGAGCGAGGTTATTAGTCTTATCGTGTTTTTACATGAATCTGGCCGGGAACCTGGCGCACATGGGCTGACAGGCATCGAGTTGGAATATGTAGGTGTGACAACGCACCCTTTTGACTGGTAAGCTCCTGGTCAGGATTATTCAGGCTTGGGGGGACTGCGAAGCGGTCTGAGCGACATGGCAACACCGAATATGACAACGTCCAATGTAACATTATCAGCGGAGACGGCGGAAACCATCTATACCACCATGCGCCGTATTCGGGCCTTTGAAGAAAAGACCAAGACGCTGTTTGAACAGGGCGCTGTAAAAGGCACGGCGCATAGCTATATCGGTGAAGAGGCCGTTGCCGCTGCCGTTTCCGCTAACCTACGTGATGATGACTACATGGCCTCCAATCACCGGGGCCACGGCCATTGTATCGCCAAGGGTGCAGATCAGAGCCTGATGATGGCGGAATTGATGGGCCGTGAAAATGGCTATTGCGGGGGCCTGGGGGGTTCCATGCACATAGCCGATTTGAGCCTGGGCATCCTGGGCGCTAATGGCATCGTCGGAGCTACGATGCCTCTTGCAACTGGGGCTGCCCTTGCCATCAAGTTGCGTGGTGGCGATCAGGTGGTGGTGGCGTTTTTTGGTGATGGCGCTTCAAACCAGGGTACCTTCCATGAATGCTGCAATTTGGCCAGTATTTGGAAATTGCCAATCCTGTTTGTTTGCGAGAACAATCAATATGCCCTGACGACGTCCTACAGGGACACGACCTCGGCAGCACAAATTTCTGATCGAGCTGGTGGCTATGCCATGCCGGGTGTGACCATTGATGGGAACGATGCGGGTGAGGTCTATGCGGTTGTCGGCGAGGCAGTGGAACGCGCCAGGCAGGGCGAAGGGCCAAGCCTGATCGAATGCATGACCTACCGCTGGGGCCAGCATTCCATGCGGGCTAATTTGCGCGATCCTCGTCCCAAGGAGGAATACGACGCCTGGATCGCTCGTGATCCCATCAAATTATTGGAAGAGCGGATGCGCGCGGAAAAAACCGTTCCGCGAAAACGGATAAACGAAATAGGCAAAGAGGTCACCCAGGAACTTGAAGATGCAGTGGCCTTTGGTGCTAAGGGGGCGGAGCCAACGGTAGAGCAAATGATGGCGGCGGTCTATTCCAAGCACGCGCATTATGA
>CAXGCE010000077.1:0-7603 GCA_964007795.1 uncultured Alphaproteobacteria bacterium
ATGAGCCATAAGTCCCAATTGAAACTGTGCATTCGTGTCGCCTTGTTCAGCCAGGGTGCTGAATTGGCTGTGTGCCTTTTGGAAAGAACCAGCACGAAGAAGCTCCACTGCTGCGCGGTAGTCGGCGGCGGCTGCACTAAAACCGTGCATGGACACGACGGTGATGACGATGAACCTGATAATTACCCGAAACCTATAGGTCATTGGCTGGCCCTCAATGCGAATCATTAGCGAATCTTAATAGATTATAGACCATACCTCCATTTAAAAAATAATATAGTATTTTAAACCATTGATTTATATATATTAAATTTTTGTTCCTTTTTGTAGTAGCTAATTCTCTTGGCTTGGAAATAAGCTGGGACGGCAGCATTTCCAAGATCGAAGACTTAATTGAATTGCGATCAATTGTGTAGAAACACACTTTTCTTGGAATTCAGAAATTGTATTTCTACGGTTAGAACTAGGAATTTCCAAGTTGGGCCAATACTATCAAGAATGCTAATAAGGCAGCCAAAGCAGAGGTGCGGTACTTCTATCCACGATTTGGCTGACCCTTTTCCGGTACTGCGATATTTCGCGCTCCATAAAGGAGGATGTGCCATGGAATTTCGCGTGACGTAAGTCAATTCCGCTAACATCGGTCGGTAGTTTAAATAATTGAGTTGGAAGGTAACGGGTAAAATGATCGGAAGCACCAAGATTACCGAATGTATTGAATTACCCGGAGCTGCTGTTGATGTTGTCCGCATAGGAGCAGGACCAAAATTGTTCATGCTTCATGGCGGTGACGGACCTGCGGCGGCTATGCCATTCGCCAACAAACTGGCGGAATCCTTCGAAATAATTGCACCGATCCATCCAGGATTCGCCGGTTCGGCAATTCCGGACCATTTCGACGATATGCAGGACCTCGTCTTCCTTTATCTCGATTTGATTGATGCGCTTGATCTTGATGACGCCATCATGATGGGGTTTTCCTTTGGCGGCTGGATAGCGGCCGAAATCGCCGTGATGTCGACCGCGCGTTTTTCGAAGATGATTTTGGTCGATTCAGTCGGTGTCAAAGTCGGTGGCCGCGAGGACCGAGATATCGCAGACATTTTTGCCACCCGGCCTGACGAGCTTGCCAAGCTAATGTGGCATAACCCATCGAACGCCCCCAATCCCGCCGACATGACGGATGGGGAGCAGGAAATCGTGCAGTCAAACCGAGTCGCGCTGGCTCTCTATACCTGGCAGCCCTATATGCATAATCCGAAGCTGACCCATAGGTTACATCGGATCAATGTGCCGACATTGGTAATCTGGGGGGAAAGCGACATGGTGGTATCACTCGATTACGGCTGGGCGTTTAGCTCTATGATACCAGGCGCCGAAATAGTTGTTATCCCAAGGGCCGGACACTCGCCCCAGGTCGAACAACCCGAAATTTTCGTCGAATGTGTCACTACATTCGCACAATAATTGACCTAGCCCAGGATTAAGCGAATATTGCTCTCGTTAGCAGGAGGCCACGCGTTATGAAAGCATGGTTTTTTACCGAGGATGCCTATCCGCAATTGCCCGATCAGGACACCTATAGGTCCATTCGGGTCAACCTTCCCAGTAAACACTATGACCCGGAGACAGGCGCCGATAATTACCACGAATTCATCGATATGTGGATGATGGCGGAAGACCTTGGTCTTGAGATCATGCTCAACGAGCATCATCAGACCGCAACCTGCGTGGTGCCCTCGGTTCCAATCATGGCGGGAATTCTAGCGCGGGAAACCAAGACCGCGCGTATTCTGGTACTTGGCAATCCGTTGGCCAATCTGCCCCGGCCGAGCCGCACAGCAGAAGAAATGGCGATGATCGACGTGATCTCGCGCGGCCGGCTGGAATGCGGTTTCGTGCGAGGTGTTCCCTATGAAACCGCACCAGCCAATGTAATGGCGTATCGCGGCACTGAGCGGATGTGGGAAGCGCATGATCTGATCATTAAGGCATGGACCACCCATGACGGCCCGTTTAATTTCGAAGGGCGTTGGTTTCATTCCCGTCAGGTTAATGTCTGGCCCCGGCCCTATCAACAACCGCATCCACCCATCTGGGTAACGATCGGCAGCGCTGGTACGGCGGTGCCCGTAGCTGAACACGAATATGTCGGTGCGGTGTTCCTAGCCGGTTACCCGGGCGTTCGACCGATCTTTGATGGCTATCGGGACGGCTACCTTGCCAGGCATGGCAATGACACCCCACTCGACCGGCTGGCCTATTGCGCTCTGGTTTATGTGGCAGATGACGAAGTAGAGGCCAAGGCAGGCGGTGAAACCTTGCTGTGGTATATGACCTCCAACAAGGTGCCTGTGGAATACAGCAATCCACCCGGATATCATCCGCCTGCAGTGGCGGCGCAAATCGCCCGCGGCAGCCGGGGCGGGGCAGGCATACCGTTGTTGGCCACGCTTGATGGCCAGATGGCCCGCGGTAATATGTTCTGTGGCACGCCGGACCAGGTCTATGCACAAATCAAGGCGTTCTATGATTATTCGGGGGGTTTTGGCAATTTGCTAATGATGGGCCAAGCGGGGCACCTTACGTTCGCACAGACCAGGCGCTCGATGACATTGTTCGCAAGCGAAGTTTATCCGAGGCTCAAGGAACTCACCGCGTCCTACGATGCCGATGCGATGAAGGAAACCCGCGCCGGGTTGCCTGATAAGGAGTTCGCCGATCTGGACAATTTTGGCGTGGAATTCGTGCGCTGAACCCATCTACACAGTGGAGAAAGAGGCTTCGGCAATTACAGGCTTACCAACCTGCGGGAGGAAAGGAAGATAAAGAACGCGCTACCGAACACATGACCTCATATTAAATAGCTGATTGATTCTATTTTTTGGTAACTTTTCTGGCTTTTCTTCCAATGGATTATCAATTTTCTTCTCTACACCCAATGCAAGCTCGAATTTCGTCACTGAGCTGTTTCCACGCTAAATTCGCAGGAGATTTTCTTCTGATTAGTTAGGCAAGGTGGAATTAATTTTTGCTTTGGCAGACTAATGCTCCGTTAGCGCGAACGCTGACCGACCACCCCGGCGGCACAATTGAGGTGCCGCCAGCTTCCTCGACAATGGCAGGTCCGGAAAATTCGAAATCAGCTTGTAACGTATCCCGGTCATATATCGTCGTCTCAACCCAGTCGCCAAACCAAACATTGCGACGGTAGGACTTAATTTCACGTGTATCCGTAGGTATAAATTCCAGTGTCGGCTTATCCACCTCGCCAACGGAAACGAGCCGGATATTAACAATCTCAGCATCGTTGGTGGTATCCGCATAACCGAACGCTTCCTCGTGGCGAGAATTAAAAGCCTGCCGCAGGTTGTCAAAGCCTTGATTATCGGCATCCCATCTAATCGGCAAGGTGAAGGATTGCCCATAATAACGCATATCCAAGGTGAATTCATGCAGATGCCGCTCTTTCGGTATCCCGTCCTTGAGTAATAATTCTTCGCCCTGCTTGCGCAAAGTTTCTGCCTCCTTCCATAATGCGCTGGGTAACAATTCAGCGAGCCGCCCGCCCCAAGCCTTGACAAAATCGCGCCGCAGATCAGCCATCATTTGTCCAAGCGCCGAAAGATGTCCCGGGAGTCGGGGAATTAACACCTCGGACATACCAAGTTCGTCAGCCACCAAAAACCCGTGCATTGGCCCTGCACCACCGAAGCCGACCAGTGCAAAATTTCTTGGGTCGAAGCCGCGATGCACCGAGACCTCGCGGACGGCACCCGCCATCTTGGCGACAGCAACCGCCAACGCCCCATCCGCAAGTGCGACTAGGTTCTCGGTTTCCATGGCCTCAGCTACCGGCTTAAACGCCTCTTTCGCCGCCGCCGGATCGAGCACGAGACCACCCGCAAGCGGCCTATCCGACGCAAGACGGCCAAGAAGAAGGTTTGCATCGGAAATCGTTGGCTCCAACCCACCCAGCCCGTAGCAGGCAGGCCCCGGCGATGCACCCGCACTTTGAGGCCCGATCTGTAGCGTGCCGTCCGGCCCGACCCAAATGATAGATCCACCGCCGGCACCAATGGTGTGAATATCAAGCTGCGGCATACGCAGTGGAAAGGCTTCGATTTGGTTGTCGTGCGACATCCGCGGCGTCAAGTCATGCACTAGGGCGACATCAGTGCTAGTACCGCCCATATCAAAAGTGATCATCTCGTGGAACCCGGACGCTTGGGCCACGCGAACTGCGCCTCCGACACCCCCGACCGGGCCCGAAAGGAAAGTGCTAGCGCAACGCCTCGCAGCAATCTCTAACGTCATAGCGCCGCCGTTCGACCCCATAATGTTGACAGGCGCCACAATGCCCCGCTCGGACAGTTCTCCCATTAGCATGTCAAGATATGCCACCATGACAGGCGTGAGATAGGCGTTGAGGACAGCGGTAGATCCACGCTCGAATTCGCCTCGCTCGGGAATTAGGATAGCCGACTCTGTCACTGGAATTTGGCCGAGTTTGTCACGCAATACTGACGCAACGGCCAGTTCGTTTTCTGGGTTGAGGTAGCTGTTCACAAATGCGACAGCAACCGCCTCGACGTCTTGTCGGCGCAGGGCCTCTACAAGCTCATCACAGGAACCAAGATCGACCGGCGTTAGTACATCGCCCGTGGCGCTTGTCCGCTCACGCACCTCGTGACGGCGGTCACGAGGTACAAGCGGCCTCGGCCGCTGCCAGGCCGCGTCGAAGATTCCGCCCGTAAGACGCCGGCCCTTTCCGATCTCGAGAACATCGCGAAAGCCCTCCGTCGTTACCATGGCCGTCTTGGCACCACGACGTTCCAACAGAGTGTTAGTGGCAATCGTCGTGCCGTGGACGAAGGCCCGAATGTCGTCAGATTTGATATTCAATTCAGTGAGGGCATCAAGACCCCCCCGCCACTGTTCGCCCGGCAGAGAAGGTACTTTAGCTGCCAACAACTGACCTTCTGCCTCGTCATAAGCCAACAGGTCGGTAAATGTACCACCGACGTCAACGCCAACAAGGTATTTCGCAGCAGCCATTATGAGGATGCTTTCAGAGTACGGAGCTCGATCTGATCGCCTGGATTAGCACCCAGGGCGGCAAGGCCCAAGGGACCGAGCCGCAATTCGTCATCCGTCTCGGCAATCTGAACCCAGCCGCGGAGAGCAGCTGCGCCCGAAGATATTGATAGTTCTATAAGGTCTCCCGCGCTGACGCCCAAACGATCAGCGGCACCCTCTGAAAGAATAATCCGTCGGCGCGGACCATCGAGTTCGTCTTCGTTCGCTAGCTGAACCGGCAGAGTGAAACGCAATTCCCGCAAACGTTTGCGTTCTGCTTGCGTAGCTATAGAATCTACCTCGCCCTGCAGGTCAATCACCACACCGTAACGTCGCCTAGCGTGTTCGGTATCGATGTAGCCCAGGAATACATCTCGCTGCACCCGTGCCGGCTCTCGTGCCAGCGGATCGCCATAGCCGCCGCCACCAGATGACTCCATGCGCACAATATCGCCTTTCAGAAGAGCAAAATCACCAACTTTTCCCGGCACCGGCGAAGGTTGAATTGTTTTCCCGTCGCGAATTACGACGAAGCGGTTGGCGTCGCCACTATAGCCACCAGCGACCCCGAATGGCGGGATAACTGCATGGTCTGCCAACACGGACAAACTGGCGCTATCAGAGAGAATGCGTACATCTCGTCGCATGCCGCAACCACCGCGGTACTCGCCATCTCCACAGGAGTCATCGCGCAATCCGTATTGTTCAATCCGGACGGGACACTGCATTTCAGCGATTTCAGCCGCCTGTACGACATTAAAATCACCTTCCGGAAATGCTCGAACAACATGGTTGCCGTCTGCGTGCTTCGTGGCACCAGTCCCTCCAGCTGGGTATTCGTAGAGCAGGAAAATACCGGCCGTGCTGTCAGATCCACCCGGCTTAGGGCCCGACATATAGACATGGTTAGCACCTCCCTTGAGATCACCAACGAGCTTTTCCGGCAATGCTTGGCCCAGGGCCGAGACCATCATCGCTACCATGAGGGCACGACATTCCGCCATTCCGCCGCAAGGCGCTGGAAGAGTTGCGTTGAGAAAACTACCTGGTGGATTGATCACCTTAATCGGATTGAACGTGCCGTGGTTCACTGGGGTGTGCGGGTCGAGATAAGATTTCACCACACTAGCAACTGCATTGAGCGCCATGGCTGGACCTACATTGGTTGGACCATTCGTCTGCGGGCTGCTGCCGCTGAAGTCAGCGATCACTTGATCGCCTACGACAGTCAACTTTAGTCTACCCAACAGTGGTTCCGGACTATGACCATCGCTGTCAAGGTAGCTTTCCGCGTAGTACGTGCCGTCTGGAATTTGCGAGAGACGGTCGCGGGTAACCACTTCAGAACGAGCAATCAATTCCTCGACCGCCTCCAAAAAGGCGCCACCGCCGAAACGCTTAAATAATCGCCCGATATGTTCCGCTGCTTTGCGCGAAGAACCTAGCATGGTGTTGAAGTCACCCCGGCGTTCTTGGCGAATACGCATGTTGTTGATGAGCAGGTTAACAAAGGCTTCGTTCATCTGGCCTTGCTCACAAATGCGTGTCGGCTCTATGCGCATACCCTCCTGATAGATCTCCTTCACTCGCCCCGAGAGCGATCCCGGCGTCATCCCACCCACATCGCCCCAGTGGCAGCGCGTAGCTGTGAACATTGCCAGTTTACCGTCGTGGAATACCGGGTAGAGCATCAGAATATCGTTCAAATGAGTACCGCCCGTATAGGGATCATTGTGCAGAAAGATATCTCCTTCGTGTATGTCATCCCTGAAGGATTTCACCACTTCGGCCGCCGAATAGGGCACAGCGAAGATATGAATTGGACTGTCGGCATCCCCTTGCGCTACGAGCCGACCGTCGGCGGTTACCAGAGCACAGGAAAAGTCGTGCCCCTCATAAATTATTGAGGAATGAGAACTGCGAATTACATTAGCCCGCATCTCGTTGACAACGGCGACCAACGATTCACGAATCAATTCTAGACGGCCGAATTCGTTCATGTTGATTTCTTCACACAAATGGGTTGGCAGATAGATTGGAAGGGCATTTCTAAAAATATTGGCATCCAGTTACGGGTCCACATTATCGTAGGAAGCGGGAATTTCCCCGAAATTTCTCAAACAACACGTCTTCGCAAGGAAACGAAAATCCGAGCCGCGATTCAAAAAATTGTTGCCAGATATTATTGCGCATGGCGCGCAGCTAACAAAAGCATAAAGTCTAAAGTGGTTGTATCCAACGCGACGAGTTGGCTTAAATAACAGTTTGAATGGCCAAGATAATTGATTACCACCACTTTCTGAAAGAACCTTAGAGTACGATTGAGGTGGGTGTAAATAAGGCAAATTACGCTGAAGAACGAGGGCGAAGAAATGGCAAATACCGAGCTATGGGCCTATTTGAATGGGAAAATGGTTCGTGAAAACGAAGCAGTGATCCCTTTGACTGATCGCGGCGTCCAATGGGGTGACGCGGTTTACGATTCTATTCGCACCTACGGCGGAAATCCTTTCCAGATGCCATA
>CAXGCE010000078.1:0-7595 GCA_964007795.1 uncultured Alphaproteobacteria bacterium
AGATATTTTCGTTTTCTTAGTGCTTTTGCCTTGGTTTGAGGCTCGATTCTTTTGGAGTTTCCTATTGGCCAAAAACCATTATCTTTTGTATGGAATCCCAAATTGGGCGAGGCGGACTCCACCGGAAATCCGTTGATGCACTAATCGGTGTATGACTAAACTATCGCGACGAAACGGTGGTTCTCCGCCGTAAGTCAGTTGATGCGTTGCGTGGATTTGTTGCTACGCGAATGGAAAAAGCAATGGTAAGTAGAGAAATGTCGGCAACCCGTACCGATCTGCATCGGGCCAGCCACGCCGCCGGCGAAATTTACGCTTCGAAAGAAATTTATTGCCGCGAGGTCGAAGTTTTCTTTATGCGCGACTGGCTCTATGTCGGGCGGGTCGAAGAACTCGCGAATCCCGGAGATTACATGACGATGAGGATTGCCGATGAGCCGGTGGTCATCGCTCGGGATAAGAACGGTGAACTCGGCGCATTCTATAATATGTGTGCCCATCGCGGTGTCGAAGTGGCGTACGGTTCCGGAAATACGAACTCCTTCAAATGCCCATACCACGGCTGGGTTTATGACCTCGACGGTCAGCTTACCGGCGCCGCCTATATGAAAGAAAGCGCCGGCTTTGACTTAAAAAACTATCGCCTGAAACTGCTACGCCTTGATGTCTGGCGCGGCAACATCTTCATCAATTTTGACCAGGAAGCTGAACCACTGCTCGACGCGGTCGCGGAATTCGAGAAAGATTTCGCGTTTCTGGGATGGGAGAAATGCAGGCTGGGCAACCGGATCGTGCTCGACCTCGAATGTAATTGGAAGTTTGTGAATGAAAACCTCATGGATTTTTACCATGTCGGCGTTCTGCACGCGAAAAGCTTCGGCGCGAAATTTTCCTGGACCGACGACAACGTTACCCTGAAGCCGGATGGCGGCATGTCAATTTTTTACGATGCGGGACCGCCTACCCCAGGCGCAGAACCCCTATTGGGCAAAATGCCATGGCTGGAAGACCGGCCGCATAGCTTTGCTTGTACCGGCTACCGGGCGCCTAACCTGACATTTTTCGGACGCATCGACTGCATTCGGCCCATGGTTGCCTGGCCAATCGGCGAGGCTCGCACGCAAGTCATAATCTACCATCTGTTTCCGGAGGAATTTTTTGACCGACCGGATTTTGAGGACATACTCCAGATCTATCACGACTATCAAATACTGGTTTTGGAAGAAGATCGCGTGATGATCGAGTCAATGCAGCGGGCCATGAGTTCGTCGGCGTATGAACCGGGGCGAATGAGTACGCTGGAAAAACCGATGCACAACTTTCTCAATGGTTACCTTGATCGCCTACATGGCGGTACACCCCGGGGGTCTTCTAAATGACCGTGGGTCTCGCGGCGGCAGCGGACGTACTAGTCCGGGATTACATGTCGGTCAGACCAGGAGAGAACGTACTTATTACGGCCGATACTGCGGGTAACAGCTCCGTTTGGCAAACAATCCTGACGGCCGCCCAACAGGCTGATGGCCAGGTTGCGCTGATGCTGTTACCGCAGTTGCCATTTCAAGGGCGATTGGCCGATCCCTATTTGACGCCGACCCTGTCCGGCGCGGTATTAGCGTCGGATGTCTGGATCGACCTGACCTTTCCTTACCTCGCGGGATCGAAGCTCTACGACGACGCGATGAAGACGGGTAAAGTACGATATTTGCTTGGCGGCGACATGACGGCCGAAGGTCTAACGCGATTATTCGGCAGGGTTGATCTGGACCAGTATTATGCAGTCCATAAGGCCTTCGACAAAATGATCAATGAGGCTATTGGGAAGCCCATACGAATTACCGATTGTGCCGGCACTGATGTCGAATTCAAGCTTGGCAAACGTGGCTTTGAGAAGCCCCGGCGAGCCGATAAGCCCGGAAGCTACCTAGTCCCCGGGTCCTGTACTATGTTTCCAGAGGTAGAGAGCGTTCAAGGCCGAATCCGCGTTGGCTCGGTATTCCATGAATACTACACAACCTTGGCGGAACCGATGCTTTTGGAAATTGATGGTAAAATCAAAGCACTACACGGTGGTGGTAACGAACGCTTCGTCGCCGACCGGGCGCTGCGCCGCGCCGCCGGTGGTGAATACGGTTACATCATACATTTTACCCACGGCATCCATCCTGCTGCACGCGTGACTGGCGAGTCGTTCATTGAAGATATGCGCGCTAAGGGGAATGATGCCATCGGCATGGGGCTGCCATGGTGGGAACCGGGCGGCGGAGAGAACCACCCTGATGCAATTCTCTATATGCAAAATATCGAATTGGATGGCCAGCGAATTGTCGAAGATGGGGCCATCGTTGGCCCTTCGGCACTCGCCAAGGCCGCGGGCAAACTCGAGCCGCTTTTCGGTTAAGGTGAGAGCATGAAGCCTGCCTCCTTCGACTTCCGAGCACCTGCTGAGCTGGCCGGCGTGCTTGACCAGCTGGCGGCGTACGGTGATGACGCACGCATATTGGCAGGCGGGCAAAGTTTGGTGCCCCTTATGAATCTGCGAATGGTGCAGCCAGCCGTGCTGATCAGCATCAACAGATGCGACGATTTGGACACCATTGTCCGGAAAGACGAACGTTTGTTGTGCGGTGCCCGGGTGCGTCAGGCGGCGGCCGAGGAGAATGAATTGGTTCGGCAGGACTGTCCCTTGCTCGCAAGGGCTCTGCCTTATGTTGGTGGTCAGGCTAACCGGAACCGCGGGACGGTCTGTGGGTCTATCGCCCATGCGGACCCGTTAGCCGAGCTACCTGCGGTAGCGCTTGCCCTGGATGCCGAAATGCATGTCGCCAGCAAATCTGGCACACACTGTATCGCGGCCGAGGATTTTTTCTTGGGCGAACTCGACACTGCGCTAAAACCCGGCGAGTTCCTACAGGCCGTTGCCTTCAAGCGCCAACTGTCTACTGAACGCAGTACCTTTCTAGAGTTGGGCAACCGCCGTCATGGCTTTGCTGTAGCAGGTCTGGCGTTACGCCTGGAGATTGAGGACGGCAGCTGCACCATGGCACGCATCGCCACCATGGGCGGCGGGGCAGTTGCTCAGCGCATCTCGTCCGCAGAAGCTGTTCTTGAGGGAGCCGCAATCGATGAGACAGTAATTGTAGCTGCCGTTGCGGCGCTACGCGCAGCATTAGATCCACCGCACGATGTACATGCGGATGCGGACTACCGTCGTCATGCCCTGGGCGTCATGTTAGACCGCGCCCTACGGTCGGAAGAAACATTATGGTGAATAAAGCGGAAGTAACCTTGACCGTGAATGGCCGCAAGCGGAGTGCTACGGTTGAACCACGGATGCTTCTGGTCGATTTTCTGCGGCACGAGTTAGGCATGACAGGCACGCATATTGGTTGCGAGCACGGGGTCTGCGGCGCCTGCACGATCTTGCTTGACGGCAGAACGGCCAGAAGCTGTCTACATTTTGCGGTTGCCGTCGACGGTTCGGAAATCGACACGGTAGAGGGCGTCGCCTCCCAGGATCTGCTACACCCGATCCAGGAAGCCTTTCATCAACACCATGCGCTGCAGTGCGGCTACTGCACGCCCGGCTTCTTGATGACTACGATCGAGCTTTTGAAGCAAAATCCCAATCCAGATGAGGCCGCTATCCGACGGGCGTTGACCAACAATATTTGCCGTTGCACCGGATATACCAACATCATCAAAGCCGTCGCTGCAGCTGCTGCGGCGCTACAAGCAAGAGATTGAGGTCGCGGTAATGTTGGAAAATATGCGGTTCATCGGCCAGGACATACTACGCCGTGAGGACGATTATCTGCTGCGCGGCCAGGGCCGTTTTGTCGACGATTTACCCCTCCCCGCCGACACGCTGCATCTAGGATTTATCCTGAGCCCCCATGCCCATGCTCGCATCGTCGCTATAAATACCACGCAGGCTGCTGCCCTCGACGGCGTTGTTGCAGTGATGACAGGCGAAGACATGGCCGAATTTGTTCAACCTGTTTCGGCCGAAATCGAGATAGCTGGTTATAACCGCCATGATCGAAACGTCATTGCTAGGGATATCGTGCGGTTTGTCGGTGAGGCCGTGGCCGTGGTCGTGTGCGAGAGCGCCTATATTGCCCAAGATGCGGTCGAGTTGGTCGATGTGGATTACGAAATTCTACCGGCAACTGTGCGTCTCGAATCTGCAACAGATCCGGGTATGCCCTTGGTCCATGCCGAAGTCGAGAACAACCTGATCTTCGAAGGACGGTTCGCGACAGACGGAATTGAAGCTGCTTTTCGAGATGCAAAACATGTCTTGAAGGAACGCTTCCGGTCCGGCCGGGTCGGCGGTGTGCCGCTTGAAACTCGCGGCTGTGCTGCAATTCCTGAACATGGCGACTCGCTACTGTTCTATTCTTCGACGCAAATTCCGCACCTGTTGCGAACTGCGTTGGCCGAGTATACCGGGGTCGAGGAATCGAAGCTCCGCGTCGTCGTTCCCGAAGTCGGTGGTGGCTTCGGCACTAAGGCGCAGATCTATCCTGAAGAGTTCATTACCGTTGCTCTGGCAAGGCATTTCCGCCAACCCGTTAAATGGATTCAAGACCGGCGCGAGGAGCTGCTCACCGACATCCATTCACGTGACCATATATATAACGTCGAAGTCGCCTTCGACGATAATGGCATCGTGAGAGGCTTGCGGGCGGAAATCTGGACCAACGGCGGCGCTTATTCGAGCATGCCATTCGGCTGCACACTAGAAACTACCGGCGGGGCCCGGATGATTGTGGGTCCTTATAAAATCACCGAATACGCCTATGTCGCTCGGGCGGTCGCGACCCATACGACACCCGTGGGCGCCTATCGCGGCGTGGCGCAACCGAGTTGCTTTATGGCTATCGAGGGCATGATGGACCGGATCGCACGGGCGTTGAAACTGGATCCGGCGGAAATTCGGTTGCGCAACATGGTGGCGACCGATGAGCTGCCCTGGACCAATGTGGTCGGCGTGCGCTACGACACGGGCAGCTTCGTCGAGTCATTGAAACGCGCGATGGAGATGATTGATTACAACGGATTTAGATCCCGACAACAGGCCAACCGCCTTGTCGAGGGAAAGTACCATGGCATCGGCATTTGCAGTTTCACTGAAGTCAGCGGGACTGGCGCTCCTGGTTGGCGTGCCCGTGGTTTGGCGCGCCTGCCGGGCTTTGATAGTGGAATAGTCAAGGTCGAACCAACCGGTAAGATTACAGCCTTCGTCAGCCATGCCCATTCTGGTCAGGGACACTATACCACCTTTGCCCAGGTTGTTGCAGACGCTCTGGGTGCCAATCTAGAAGATGTTAATATCGTCGAGGGCGATACTGCGTCGACACCATACGGCACAAACACCTTTGCCAGCCGCAGCGCCGTCACCGGCGGGGGGGCGCTGTTACGCGCTGGTGACAAAGTTAGGCAGAAGATAAAGCGCATTGCTGCACACATGCTGGAAGCTGCGGTTGATGATGTGGAAGTTGCAGGTAGCCGCGCCTATGTTGCCGGTGTCCCCGAACACGGGCTCACCTTCAAGCAGGTAGCCGAGACGGCTTACGCCATGAACAACCAGTCTTTACCGGATGGTGAAAGCTTCGGATTGGAAGATAATGACTTTTACGATCCGCCCTTGGTGACCATGGCCAACGCCGTTCATATCGCGCAGGTTTCCGTCGACGCCGCCGACGGCAGGGTCAAGATCGAGCGTTATGTTGTAGTGCATGATTGTGGTCGCTTGATCAATCCAACCATCGTCAACGGTCAAATCCAAGGAGGTGTCGCCCAGGGTATCGGCGAAGCACTGATGGAAGAAATGGTTTATGACGATCTTGGCCAGTTCAAAAACGCTACCCTTCTCGACTATCTTTTACCCACCAGCGAAGACGTGCCAAATATGGAGATTGAGCATATTGAATCTCCATCTATCGATAATGTCGGCGGCTTCAAGGGTGTTGGCGAAGGAGGTATCATCGGCGCCGTACCTTCGGTTTTGAATGGTGTTGCCGATGCTTTGAGTGACCTTGGTGTCAATATCAACAGCAAGCCGTTGCGGCCTAGCCTTTTATCGAAGCTAATGCGCGAGGTGTGTGAGCGAGCCGACTAAAATAGGTTAGTAATTTTCTTATACAACCAATGGCTTCGCGAACCGATTTTCTCCCACCCGACGCCATGGTAGGGATTTTTGTGCGTCACGGTCAGAAGAAATTTTGGTCCGGCCTGAGGGGAATTTCTAGCACGTGCCAATAGGTATGCTAAGATTTGCTCCATGGGATCAAGGAGGACCGTAATGAAATACAATCGAATATCCGCTGATAGCCATGTGGACTTGTGCTGGATGCCGCCAACTTTGTTTAAGGATGAGGCGACGCCAGCCATGAAGGAGCGTATGCCCTATGTCACTGACGGCAAGGATGGACCCTATTGGACCTCCAAAAATGGCACCTCATTCGGCTTAAAAAATGGTGTCGGCCCCGCAGGGGCGAAGTACGAGCCAGGCAAGCATGCCCGAGCCGATCTAATGGCCGCGACTAATCTTTACGAGGACGGTAAGAATGATATTCGTCGCATTAGCGACCCCCACTTGCGGGTCAAGGATATGCTGATGGATGAGGTGGATGCGGAAGTGATCTACGGTATTCTGGGCGCAGCGACCAAGCTGGCGGACCATGAAGCTGCGAACGAGATGTTCCGCATCTACAATGATTGGCTAGCAGATTTTTGTAGTCACTATCCCGAACGCCACATTGGCCTGGCCTGCCTGCCCTATGGGGATATTGAGGCGGCGCGTAAGGAGATTTATCGCGTCGCTGATACTGGTCTGCGGGGACTGGAGTTGTCTTGTTCTTGGGACATGGCTCCAATGTACGATCCCATGTGGGAGCCATTGTGGAAGGCCGCTGACGACGTTGGTCTACCTCTGCATTTTCACACTTTCCCGGCTATCGATCCCAAGCAGCTGGATAGCTTGACTTCAGAAACTCGCCGCCCGGCGTTTTTCACCGTGGTTTCCGGGTTTCAGATGAATTTGGTCAACATTGTAGCGGCAATTATTTCCGGTGGCGTGCTGGAACGCTATCCCAATCTAAAAGTGGCCTTTGGTGAAAGCGGTTGTGGCTGGATCCCTTATATGCTTGAGCGAATGGACTTCGAGTGGGAGGACCGCTTCCGCGACCTGCCTATAACTATGCCGCCCAGTGAATATTGGAAGCGGCAGTGCAAGGCCACCTTCCAGTTCGATAATGTAGGCGGAAAGCTAATCGACGACATGGGTGTGGAAACACTGATGTGGGGTTCCGACTATCCCCACGGAGACGGCGTCTGGCCGGAATCCAGCCGCTACATTAAAGAACAATTCAGCCACCTGCCAGAAGACGAATTTCGCAAAATCACCTGTGAAAACGCCGGTAAGTTTTATGGTCTAATGTAATAGCGCTGGTTAGATGGCTAGCGGATGACAGCCCGAAGCTGATTACCTCCGCAGTCTGATCGGCTATGACCGAAAGCTGCCTTCCCCTAGGTATTTTCGCGTGGTGAATTGCAGTCACTTTAGTTGGCCCGTCAATTTGCTGGAA
>CAXGCE010000079.1:0-7470 GCA_964007795.1 uncultured Alphaproteobacteria bacterium
AGGTCAGCTACCAAGCCGTAATCGGCAACCTGGAAGATCGGTACTTCCCCGTCCTTATTGATGGCGACAATCACTTTGCTGTCTTTCATGCCGGCTAAATGCTGAATCGCACCGGAGATCCCCACAGCGATATACAGCTCAGGGGCGACCACCTTGCCAGTCTGGCCTACCTGGTAGTCGTTGGGAACAAAGCCCGCATCTACCGCGGCGCGGGAGGCTCCCACCGCGGCGCCAAGTTGGTCGGCGACAGCTTCGATGATCGGGAAGTTATCGCCCGACTGCATTCCACGACCGCCGGAAATGATAATCTTGGCGGCGGTTAGTTCGGGGCGCTCGGAACTGGACAGCGCTTCACCCACAAAGCTGGAGATGCCCGGATCTCCAGCGCTGTCTATGGTTTCGACGCTGGCGGAACCACCTGTCGCTTCGGACTTATCAAAACCTGTGGCGCGTACGGTGATTACCTTGATGGCGTCCGAGGATTGAACGGTTGCCATCGCATTGCCGGCGTAGATCGGTCGGACAAAGGTATCTGGCCCCTCGATGCTTGAAATTTCTGAAATTTGGCTCACATCCAGCAGGGCCGCGACGCGAGGCATGAAATTCTTGCCTACGGTGTTGGCCACGGCCAACACGGCATCATAATTTTTAGCTATGGTCACTACAAGATCGGCCATGGGTTCGGCAACCATGTTGGCATATTCCGAGGCATCGGCGACCAGCACCTTGGTGACGCCGGCGACTTGCGCAGCGGCCTCGCCCACGGTGCCACAGCCGCTCCCAGCGACCAGGATGTCCACGTCGCTTCCCAGCTGTTTGGCGGCAGTCACGACGGACAGGGTCGCAGGTTTTAGCTCCGCATTATCGTGTTCTGCAATGACCAGGACGCCCATTAGATTACTCCCACTTCGTTACGCAATTTGCTAATCAGCTCGGCGACATCCTCGACGATTACACCTGCCTGACGTTGAGGTGGGTCCTCGACCTTAAGCACGGTCAGACGAGGCGCTGTGTCAATTGAGAGATCTTCAGGGGTTTTTTCATCAATGGGCTTCTTTTTTGCCTTCATGATGTTCGGCAGGGAGGCATACCGTGGCTCGTTCAGGCGTAAGTCTGTGGTTACCACCATAGGTAAATTCAGTTTTACGGTCTGTAGACCACCGTCGATCTCGCGTGTCACATTTGCGGAACCGTCGCCCAACTCGATCTCGGAGGCAAAAGTGCCTTGAGGCCATCCCAGCAAAGCCGCCAGCATTTGGCCGGTCTGGTTGCAATCATCATCAATGGCCTGCTTGCCCAGGATCACCAAGCCGGGTTGTTCTTCCACAACTATAGCCTTAAGAATTTTGGCCACATGCAGGGGTTCGAGGGCATCCTCAGTTTTGACTAGAACACCTCGGTCGGCGCCCATGGCCAGCGCAGTGCGAATAGTTTCCTGGCATTGCTGCACGCCGATGGAAACGGCGATGACTTCCTCCGCTTGTCCAGCCTCCTTCATGCGCAGGGCCTCTTCGATGGCGATCTCGTCGAACGGATTCATCGACATTTTTACATTGGCTAGATCAACCCCGGTCTGGTCACCCTTGACCCGGATCTTTACGTTGTAATCAACCACGCGTTTGACGGCGACGAGAACTTTCATCAGCTGCCTCTTCTTATGGGGAAAGGTCTTTGGTTCCTCCCGTTGCACGGCATCCCATTCCCGTGCGCCGGACGACCGTATTACCGCGGCCACCAATTCATGCAGCGCTGCAAAATAGTGAAGGCGCAAACGTGAGTCAACGCGACAAAGTCCGGTCGCGGCAATAAGGTCATGATGCCGAGGCTAAGGTAAAAAAAGCGCCTCGCAAGGTGGATTTGTAGATAGAAATTCTAGCAGATTTCCATCTGGATCCCGGAAATAGACTGATTGGCCCCAGACACCATCGGCTGCCCAGCGCGGTGTCGGTCCTTCGACAATAGAAATCCCGGCCTCGGTTAAATGCTCGACAGCCTCCTCAATTGTGCCGTCCCATCGAAAGCATACATCCTGGGTTCCCGCCCCCAGGGTCTCGGCCACCAGATAGGCCGGCTCGTCCAAGTACTGTAAATTAATTACCGCGCCGCCAAGCTGTATCGGGAGAACGGGTATCTTGCCGGAACGGAAACGTTCCAGATACCTTGGCGTGCCCCCAAGAGTGTCGCAGTAAAAGCTTATGGAACGCTCCATGTCCGAGGCCATGACAACCGCGTGGTCTATGGTGCGGATTTTAAGGGTCATCGTCATCTCCGGCTTGACGGGCGGTGGCTCGGCCGCTGTTATTTGCGTATTGACAGGGAGTATATCATGTCTGAAATCGAATATTTTTACTCTACCCATTCTGTGTTTGCCTATTTGGGATCTGCCCGCTTCATGGAGATTGCCCGAGCTGCTGGCCGCAATATCGTGCACCGGCCTATTGATCTTAATCAAACGGTACCGGCGGCGGGATCTTTACCTTTCCGACAGCGCAGCCCGAAGCATGTGGCCTACTTTTTTCGACGGGAAATAGACCGCTGGGCAGAGGAGCGCGGCGTACCAGTGATGAAGGGGTTTCCCCAATACCATCACAACGACATGGCCATGTGTAACGGCATGATTGTCGCGGGTGTGGAGCAAGATGTCTGTATGGATCAGTTGGCCCATGCCATGTTAAGCGCCCATTGGCAGGACGATGCGGACTTAGCGGATCCAGACACGTTAGTACGGTTGGCAGAAGGCGTGGGTATCGACCCTGAGCCATTGCTGAATGCGGCGTTATCCGCACCGACCCAGGCAGCCTACCGCGTTAACACGGAAGAGGCGATTGAGCGTTCCGTGTTTGGATCGCCTACATATTTTGTCGATGACGATATGTTCTATGGCCAGGACCGTCTCGAGATGGTGGAACGTGCCTTGCGGAAACCATATGCGTCGTCGGCTAAGGTTTGATGTGAAGGCGTTTAGGTAGAAATTCAGTCTCCGCTATATCGGAGGCTGAAGCAGCAGATCAGACGGCCAAGAATACCACCGATATTCGCACCACCTTGGAATTTCTGCTGATCACTTTGATCTGGCGATCCCTTTATGATGCTGGGGTGGATTACCGGCCGCCTGGCGGGCGATGAAACCATTGTATTTAACAGGACAATCGGCACTCGCGTCGGCTAGGGTCATCGCACAGACGGTTCTGCCGTACCGGATCACGCCAAGGAAATTATTGCCACCTACGGGAGAAGTTCAAAGGCTGTGGCACATATGGTCACGCTAGGCTATGCGCTTGTCCAATGGTTGGATAGTGGGCGGTTGAACTAGGGAGAGGCAGGTATGCACACAATTCAAACTGTTACGGTCCAGGATAGCGAAATGGAGGTTTTTTTGTTTATGCCGCAAGGTGAAGGTCCGCATCCCGGTCTGATCCTTGCCCAGCATATTCCGGTAGGGCATACAGGCCTTGAGAACGATGAATTCACTCTAAGGACCGCCGAACGTTATGCGCTGAATGGTTTTGCCGTGGCCGCACCGTTTATTTTCCACTGGTGGCCCAAGGAAGAAACCGTTGAAGTGAAACGGGAGGAATTTCGCGACGATTGGACGGTCCAGGATCTGGCTGCTACTTACGACCTGTTGGCCGGGCGGGACAACGTGTATGGGGACCGCATCGGCGTTGTTGGTCATTGCTGGGGCGGCCGAGTGTCCTGGCTCGGTGCTTGTCACAACCCGAAACTGGCAGCTTGTGTAATGTTCTACGGTGGTCGTGTGAAACTAGCCATGGGTCCAGGGACCCCGCCGGCCATTGATCTAGCAGGGCAAATAAAATGCCCGGTCGCTGGATATTTCGGTGCCCTAGATCAGAATCCCTCTCCGGAAGATGTCGCGGATATGTCGGCAGCTTTAGATGCTGCTGGTGTGGCTCACGAGTTTCATAGTTACGAGGGCGCTAACCACGGTTTTCAGATGTTTGGTAATCCGGAACGCTATCAAGTTGAGGCCAGCGAAGATGCCTGGAAAAAGGCATTGGATTTCTTGAAGAGGAATCTCATTTAACGGTTGGCGCCGGGCACCCAAAGGATGTCCGTGGCACCGTCGTCATTAGCATGGCGGGCCAGTTGAAATAGGTGATCCGAAAGGCGGTTTAGATAGCGCAAGGCTGGTTGATTGACCTCGGTTTTTCGGGCTAAGGTCGAGGCCTGACGCTCCGCTCGACGGGCCACTGTGCGGGCCATGTGTAGGTGAGCCGCGAGAGCGCTACCGCCCGGCAGAATAAATGAGTCTAAGGCAGACAAATTTTCTCCCAAGGCGTCGATCTCCTGCTCCAGGCGTTCGACTTGGGTGTCTACGATTCTCAATGGTGGGTCTTTTGGGTTTTCCACGATAGGCGTGGCTAGATCTGCACCTAAATCGAACAGATCATTTTGTATGCGGGACAACATCTCCTCAATCGTTCCTGCTGTGTGCAGGCGAGCCAAACCAATCACGGCGTTCAATTCGTCCACATCGCCATAAGCGGCGACGCGCAGATCGTCCTTTGGCACGCGGCTGCCGTCGGATAGGGATGTCTCGCCGCTGTCGCCACCGCGCGTGTAGATTTTCGTCAGTTTGACCATAGCTTCGTCTCACCTTGATTGACCAAGAAGATCTGCAGCATAAAGATACCAATGGCGAGCTGCAGCACAATACGCCTGCGCATCCGATTGTTCCTCCGTTTTTTGATCCTTTCAGCTCCAGGTAAAACCGTGCGCCAAACTGCTTCTTCCAATCGAGCCTCCATTTTTCCTTAACAACAACGATTTGGTGCCCCCATTTGTGGCCCGTTCAAACTGGCCGAAAATGCCTTTTCCTTATCCTATTGTTTATCCCTACGGCGGTGAACGATGTTGGATAGTGCCACCGCTGGCGAAATCAAGGATGCGGTTGATGCTGGTTTTGACGAACAAGTGGATTTTACAGCTGAATTGGTCAAGTTTCCTTCACGTCGTGGTCGGGAGCATACAGCGCAAGATTTCATGGCCCTTGCCATGCGGGATCAAGGCTTGGCAGTCGATCGCTGGCAAATCGATGTGAAACAGCTGATGCATTTGCCAGGATTTTCTCCTGTCTATGTGGACTATGACAACGCTTTCAATGTGGTTGGTACCCATAGAGACGAAAGCGGTAAGGGTCGATCGTTAATATTGAATGGACATATCGATGTGGTGCCAGAGGGCCCGGCAGAAATGTGGTCCTCACCGCCTTACGAGCCTCGAGTTGAGGGCGACTGGATGTATGTTGGGGTTCCGGCGACATGAAGGCCGGTTTAACGGGCGCTATGTACGCTCTCAAGGCGCTGGACCGGATTGGTGTTAAGCCGGCAGCCGACGTCTTTTTACAGTCCGTGGTGGAAGAGGAATGTACAGGCAATGGAGCCTTGGCTTGTCTGGCGCGTGGTTATCGGGCTGATGCCGCCCTTATCCCTGAGCCTATGGGCGATTGTCTGGTTCGGGCGCAACTTGGCGTTATGTGGTTGCAAATCAAGGTGCAGGGAATTCCTGTTCATGTGGCTTATGCCGGAAGTGGCTCCAATGCAATCGAGGCCGCCTATGGGTTGATCCTGGGCTTGAAGGAGCTTGAGAAGAAGTGGAACGCAGAAAGGATAGATCAACCGCTATATGCCGATCATGATCATCCCATCAATTTCAATGTGGGCAAAATTCAGGGGGGCGATTGGGCATCGTCTGTACCCTCGTGGTGTGTGTTTGATCTTAGGGTGGCGGTCTATCCTGGCGATGATCTGAATTCCCGCCGGGCCGAATTAGAGGCCTGCATCCGGGATGCGGCTTCACAAGACGCCTTCCTGCGTAATGCTACGCCACAGGTTAATTACAATGGCTTCCTAGCTGAGGGATATGTCCTAAAAGATGCAGACGAAGCTGAGAACGCCTTGGGCTGGGCCCATCAAGAAGCTTACGGCCAGGAATTACGGGCTGAAGTAACAACGGCAACCACCGATGCCCGCTTTTTTGGCCTATATGCAGATACGCCTGGACTAGTCTATGGCCCCTTGTCGGACGGTATACACGGCTTCGACGAGCGGGTCAGTTTGGAGTCCGTTCGCCAAAATACGCAAGCGATAGCCCTGTTTATAGCCGAGTGGTGCGGCTTGGCAGTGAAATGAAAATTGAATCGGGCAAAAAATTTTAGATGAGTGCTGTTAATGGTATTCAAAAAGTAATCCGTGCCCGGCGAACTGATCCGTGATGCCGTTAGCCCGGAGGGCATGCCAGTAGGTTGCAGCATTGATAGCGATGACCGGTTTGCCTATTTTTTCTTCCATTTCTAAAGCTAGACTAACCATCGAAAGATTTGTGCCAACTTGGACAATAGCGTCGATGTCGTCACCATCCATCTCAAGCAAATGCCGGCGTAAAGTCTCGGCCTGAACTTCGGCGATAGCAATAGGACTGTTACACCGCAAGCCTACGAATCTAGCCACAGTAAAACCGCAATCTTCGAAAAACCGAGTTACATTCACATCGGAAATAGGCATGTACGGCGAGATTACGGCGATGCGCTTGGCACTCGATAAATTCAGAGCGGCCTCGCAAGCAAAGGATCCTGCTGATACAGGGACTCCGGCATATTCAGAAAGGTCATTCATACGCTTTTCTGAGGCGTCCCTGCCGTCCCAGAACATTAGGGCGGACATACCCATGATTAGGTAGTCGGGGGCGAGGGTCTTACATCGGTCAACGGTCGCATATAACTCCCCTCCAATTGCTTCAATCAAGGAGAGGAAATCTTCATCGTTATGGACAGGCATGTTGGGTACGAAAATTCGCCCGAAATGATTGGTAACGCCCTCGGGCCGCAATGCCTCCATATCTGGTTGCACGATGGTGTTAGTGGAGGGGGCTACAACGGCAAATTTGCAGCGCCAGCCTAGGGCATCTTGTGACATTCTTCGGTCCTATTATTTGTGATAATTAGTTAAATTTAGTCCAATCCAGTGAGTAACATTAATCGTATGGGTCAGGGCGTTGGAGTATGGCTAGGAGCATTGCTTTTATACGGTAATTGTCGACCTAAGTACTTATTTGGATTATCTGTTGCTGGATCTCCTTCGGGACTGCCACAGTAAGCTATCATGTTTTGAAACGTGGGGCGTCTAGCATACTTCTCATAACAGCATTATCACAAAGAATATGGCAGAATGGTTGTAACGATCAGCAGAATAGGCGTCCGTCTTGTCATGCAAGGATTATGGCTAAGAAGGGATTAATTTGGGAGTCTACAGAATTTTGCGGTTTAGCTGAACTCCTTACACACTCTAGTTTCTGCAAAAAATTGGCAAAAAATTATTGGGTGTGTACACGCTGGCTGGAGAGGTACATTAAATGGAATTATCGAAAATACTATAGATAAATTTTTAAAATTAAACTCCAATGCAAGAGATTTGATTGCTGCAATCGGTCCTTGTATAAATCATCGCCATT
>CAXGCE010000080.1:0-7389 GCA_964007795.1 uncultured Alphaproteobacteria bacterium
GTGCAGAGCACGGATGTGTCTTCGTAACTGACCATGACGGCACCGTCGGATTGGCGGGCAATGTGGCCGGTTTCCAGGACCAACTTACGCCCGCCCCACATCAATTCTTTACGATGAATTTCAAACATTTGGTTCTCTCTTTCTCCTTAGCCATGCCAGCCTTTTAGTTATATCAATTGTCCAGGACCTTTCCTGGACGCGCATGGCCATGCTTACCTTCAGTTCTGTTTTTGCCATAATACTTTATAGATCATGAGTGTCGTCAAATCTGATATACACGCGCGAGTTCCGCGCGGCCTGAAAGGTTACGCAGAGGCTCAATCTTGGTAAGCCTATATCAGCCTGAGGTACTAATTAACGGCGCAGGCCCAACCGCTTGATCAGGGCATCGTAGCGAGCCTGATCATTGCGCATCAGGTAGTCCAACAACCGGCGCCGACGGCTAACCATTTTCAACAATCCGCGGCGGGAATGGTTGTCTTTCTTGTGCTCCTTGAAATGTTCGGTCAAGGTAAGGATACGTGAGGTCAAAATCGCAACCTGCACTTCCGGTGAGCCCGTGTCGCTTTCTGATTGCTTAAATTCGCCGATTAATTCGGTCTTTCGTTCAGCCGTAATCGACATCAAATTCTCCTATTCCAAACAAATTCCTACAAATTGAAAACGCGAACTGGGCGAACTTCCCCAGCCCAAATTTTGGCCAGTGCCACCGGCCTGCCCTCGGCCGTTGCATAAATGGTACCCTCAACGCTATGCGGAACCCGGATGGCCTGTCCAAAACGTAGACGGTCGGCCTCCGGACCAGTCACAGGCACCGCCGGGATGTCGGCCAGCGCAGCCTCGACCGGCAAAAGCAGATCGTCGAGCGCCCCCTTATGACCCATGTCTTCAAGTTTATCCAGCAAAAATGCAACCGATTCGTCAAACGGTCCAACGCGGACTCGGCGCAGTTCGCTGACATGACCCAGGCAGCCCAAATGTCGACCCAGATCCCGTGCCACGCCACGTACATAGGTGCCTTTGCCGCAAATCATTTCCAACACCGCATGGTCTGTGTCAGGACATGTAAGTAGGGTCAGTTCGTCAATCATGATTAGCCGTGCCTTCAGCTTGGGCACATCGCCACTTCTTGCCAGGTCATAGGCCCGGGTGCCACCAACCTTGATGGCGGAGTACGTGGGGGGCACCTGTTCGGTCAAGCCAGTGAATAGGGGTAGGGTGTCTTTGATTTGATCAGGCGTCGGCCGATCCTGGCTTTCGCCCACAATCTGACCCTCGGCGTCGTCGGTATCTCGCTCCTCCCCCCAATGGATTGTAAAGCGGTAGGCCTTTTTTCCGTCCATGGCAGCAAAGACCACCTTTGTCGCCTCGCCCATGGCGATAGGCAGAATACCCGTAGCCATGGGATCAAGTGTGCCGGCATGGCCGGCCTTGGCTGCGTTAAAAATCCCGCGTATCTTGCCCACGGCCTGAGCGGAAGTCATGCCAAAGGGCTTGTCTAAGACAAACCAGCCGTGTACCTGTCTACCGCGCCGTTTACGTCCCATTATCTCCGCCCTTGGATTCCGCCGTCAAATCAGGAGCGACATCGTTGCGCCGCAGCAGTTGCTGGATATGGTCGGCGTTGTCAAAGCTGTCATCGATGCGGAATTTTAGCCGGGGCGAAAACTTAAGGTGCACGCGGCGCGCCACCTGTCCGCCGACCCAGCGACCCACCTTATTTAGTGCAGCCAAGACTTTGTCTGCATCCTGCCCTCCCAGGGGCAGGATATAGCAGGTGGCCTGACGGAGGTCGGGACTCATGGCCACCTCAGTGACCGTTATGGAGATGCCCGCCAAGACCTCATGATGAATCTCTTCACGGGTCAAAACCTCCACTACAACATGGCGGACCAATTCTCCGGCGCGTAGTTGCCGTTGCGACGGCACACCCGTCCCGTGGCGAGAATTTTGACTACCCGAGCTGCGATGACTAGCCATTATGCAGCTTCCAATAACAAGAGAGGTCGCCGCGCAGATTGAAACGGCCCTAGGCTGTCATTTCCTCCAAAGCGGAACTTCATGTTGATACCAGTAAGCATTGTATCCTCGATCAACGGCATCGCCATTACAAACTCAGTTTGGATTGACCAATTCGGCAGGGACGACAATTTGAACCGCAAAAACAGTAAAGGTTATGCCCCTTACAGTGAGCGCTGGACTTCCTCAACCTCGAAGAACTCGAGCTGATCGCCGGATTGAATATCTTGATACCTATCCAAGGAAACACCGCATTCGTTTCCCTCTCGTACTTCGTTGGCATCATCCTTGAAACGCTTCAAAGACGTCATGCTGCCGGTATGGATCACCACGTTATCCCGCAGCAATCGAACCTTCGCCTTCCGGCGTGCAAACCCGCTATTGATGCGGCAACCGGCGATCATGCCTAGTTTTGAAATATTGAAAACCTCCAGAACCTCCGCGCCGCCGATGATCGTTTCCTTGATCTCTGGATCCAGCAAGCCGCTCATCGCCTTTTTCAAATCATCCACCAATTCATAGATGATTGAATAATAGCGAATTTCGATGTTTTCCTGACGCGCCATTTCCTTGGCCTGAGGATTGGCTCTAACATTAAACCCTATGACCACTGCGTTCGAAGCACGAGCCAAGTCGATATCCGACTCGGTGATCCCGCCAACACCGGCGTGCAATACTTGGGCCTTGACTTCATCGTTGCCCAGGCTGTCTACGGCGGCGGTGATCGCTTCCAGCGAGCCGCGTACATCAGCCTTGAACAGTAATGGAAATTCCTTGACGTCGCTGGTCTTCAGGTTGGAGAACATTTCCTCTAACGTGCCGCGAGTGCCGGCCGTAGCCCGTCGCTCTCGCTCCAGCCGTTGACGGTAATCCGAGATTTCGCGGGCACGTGCCTCGGTTTCCACAACGTTGAACTCGCCGCCGGCATCAGGCGCACCGTTTAGGCCTAGTACTTCCACAGGCATGGATGGCATCGCCTCATCAACGTTGTTGCCATGGCTATCCAACAACGCGCGCACTTTACCCGATTGCGAGCCCGCAACAAAAATATCCCCAATCCGCAACGTACCGCGCTGTACTAGCACGGTGGCCACGGCGCCTCGGCCCCGATCCAATTTAGCTTCAACCACGACGCCTTCGGCCGACCGTTTGGGATTTGACTGTAACTCAAGCAGTTCGGCCTGCAACAGTATAACCTCTTCCAGGCCGTCTAGATTGTGTTTCTGGATCGCGGAAACTTCTACCACCTGCACATCGCCCCCCATCTCTTCCGGGATGACTTCGTACTGCAGTAGTTCCTGTTTCACTTTATCGGGATTGGCATCGGATAGGTCCATCTTGTTAATGGCCACGATCAACGGTACGTTCGCGGCCTTGGCATGGTTGATAGCCTCGACGGTTTGCGGCATGACGCCATCATCCGCCGCAACCACCAAAACTACTAAATCAGTGACCCTGGTCCCGCGCGCGCGCATAGCAGTAAAAGCCGCATGGCCCGGCGTATCGATAAACGTAATCTTGCTACCTGTGGGCGTTGTCACCTGGTAGGCACCAATATGTTGAGTAATGCCGCCAGCTTCCCCTTCCACCACGTCCGATTCACGGATAGCGTCCAGCAGCGACGTCTTGCCATGATCAACATGACCCATCACGGTAACCACCGGGGCCCGGGATTGAAGATCACCTTCACTATCGATATCGCCCTTTAAGCCAATTTCAACGTCTGCTTCGGCAACACGGCGCAATTTGTGTCCAAACTCAGCGACCACTAGTTCCGCCGTGTCCGCGTCAATGGATTGATTGACCGTAGCCATGACCCCCAGGCCCATGAGCGAACGAACCACGTCAACGCCACGTTCGGCCATACGGTTGGCAAGTTCCTGAACAGTGATCATTTCCGGCACTACCACTTCACGAACAATCTTGGTTTGGTTTTCGGCGTTCTCTGCGGCCAATTTCTTGCGCCGTTCGCGTTCCCGCCGAATAGACGTCAAGCTGCGCACCCGGTCCTCTCGATCCGCCAGAGCTTCGGTAACTGTGATGCGACCGGCCCGGCGTCGCGGTTCAAGGCGGGTTCGTGGCTGTTGTTTCGGTTTTTCGTCAGTGCGCCTCTCGGCTCGACGTTGGCCAGCAACGGAGCTTCCCGAAGTTGACCTCTTTCCACCCAGGTCGCCTTGAGCGGCGGCTTCCACCGCGACTTTAGCTTCCTTCTCCGTCAGCTTTCGGGCGGCCTCTTCCTCTGCCCTGCGCCGCGCCTCTTCTTCGGTCTTCTTCCGCTCTTCCTCCTCACTACGTCGAGCGTCGGCCGCCTCTCGTTCCGATGCCAGCCGCGTGGCTTCCTCGACCTGGCGGCGAGCATTTTCTTCCGCACGAGCCCGGGCCGCTTGATCAGCAGCCTGGGCGTTGTCTAGGGCCTTGGCCCGAGCCGATTTTTCCTCTGTTGAAAGGGTCTTTAAGACATGTCGCGCGCGGCCGCTGGCAACATCCACCGTGCCCAGTGAATCTGCTGACGAGCGCAGGGCCAGCTTGCTATCAACAACGGGTTCACTTCCCACGGTCTGATTTGGGGCTACGTTGCGGGAAACACCTGCCACATCCCCAGCCGCCTGATTGGCGCGCGCTAGCGCGCGCCGGCGTCGCACTTCAACTTGAACAGTTTTTCTGCCGCCCCCCATTCCGCCTCGTGCAGGAGAGCCGCCACTCTCTCCGGGCTTGCGCAGACTTAGGGGCTCGCCATTGCCCAAACTTAGGGTTTTTTTCTTACCCGTATCACTCACGTCGCCTTGTCCCATCTCGTTACAAGCAGTTGCCGACCATGGCAATCAAATTCCGTTTTTCAATCCGAACATCTCTTCGTCGAGCACAAAATCGCCTTGCCTGAACCTATGCCAGTCGAACAGGTTCATCGCGGAACTTCCTCAACTGGCGGGATTCGTTCAAAAAACGATCCGTCAAGCCACCTTTCCGCAAAACAGCATGTACCACATTTTCACGGCCCAGTGCCAAACTCAATTCAGCAACCGTGAAAAGATCCACGACGTTCCGGTCGGGGTGACCCGATGCATTGACCCGATCTGGATCTCCGCTTAGCAGTTTTCTCCGGCCATTTTCTGCTCCGTCGGCGGCCGTTATAGCAATTGCAGTAAAGTCTTTTCGGAGGATAGCCCGCACCTTTTCAGATCCCAGTGTCAGTTGCCCCGCCCGCTTTCCCAAGCCCAGTAAATCCAAGCAGCGCCGCACCATAACGCTTTCTACCTGATCAGCCATGTCGTCGGGTACCGTCACAGGCCCTTTCGCCGCACGGGCAAAAAGACGTTTTTTCACCGCCCGGTCCACCAGATTTCGCCGGCAGCCCACCCAGATGCCACGTCCTGGCAGTTCGCGGCCCAAATCGGGGCATAACAGGCCTTCCGGTCCGACGACAAACCGCACCATGCCATCCGGCGGCTGTGTATCGCCTGTGACGATACAACGCCTCAAGGGGCATTGGTCCTGCCCCGGCGGTGTTATGTTGAGCACTGCGTTCATTTAACGACTGCTAGTCATCTTTCACTGGATCAGCCGTATCGTCTTCATCAGAGGTCACCTCGTTCCGCTCTTCATTTTCGAACCAGTGCGCCCGGGCGGCCATGATCATCGCAGCGGCTGTTTCCTCGTCCAGTTCGAATTCACGCAGAATGCCTTCTTCAGGGTCTGTCAGTTCATCCGTCGCCAGTTCGGCAAAATCATCTAGTTCCTTGATGTCCTGTTGACCAAGGACAACAAGCATTCCGGGTGTCAGGCCTTCCAAAACAGCCAGCTCCTCGGTCACACCCAATTCGGTTCGTTGCCGATCAAACTCCGCGTCCCGGGCATCAAGATATTCGTTGGCCCGCTGTTGCAACGCCGCCGCGAGTTCCTGATCAAATCCTTCCAGGGTCGCCAGCTCCTCTTCGTCGACATAGGCAACCTCCTCAACTGTGCGGAAGCCTTCCGTGGCCAAAAGCTGAGCCATCATTTCGTCAATTACCAAGGCGCCCATAAACAATTCACTGCGCTGGCGCAGCTCTTCCTGGCGGCGTTCTGATTCTTCTTCTTCTGTCAGAATATCAATTTCCCAACCGGTCAACTGTGAGGCTAAACGCACATTTTGCCCACGGCGACCGATGGCCAGACTCAGCATTTCATCTGGCACCACTACTTCGAACTTCTGGGCCTCCTCGTCCATAACAACCTTGACCACCTCGGCCGGGGCTAGACCCTTAACCAGGAAGGTAGCTGGATCGGGTATCCATTGAATAATGTCAATTTTCTCACCTTGCAGTTCGTTCACCACTGCCTGCACCCGGCTACCTCGCATACCCACACATGCGCCCACAGGGTCAATGCTGCTGTCGTTGGAGACCACGGCGATCTTTGCACGGCTACCGGGATCGCGGGCCACTGCCTTGACCTCGATAATACCGTCGTAAATTTCCGGCACTTCCTGAGTGAATAGTTTGACCATGAACTGGGGATGGGTGCGGGACAGAAATATTTGCGGACCGCGCTGCTCGGAACGCACATCGTAGACATATGCGCGGATGCGGTCGCCCTGGCGCAAGCTTTCACGGGGCAGGGCCTCATCCCGGCGTACGATGGCCTCGGCCCGGCCCAGGTCAACCAAGACGTTACCATATTCTACCCGTTTGACGACACCGTTTACCACTTCACCGATGCGGTCCTTGTATTCCTCGTATTGCCGTTCCCGTTCCGCTTCGCGCACCTTCTGAACGATTACCTGCTTGGCAGTCTGAGTGGCTATGCGACCGAAATCAATTGGTGGCAGGGCTTCGGAAATGAGGTCGCCAATGCGGGCATCGGGATTGCGACCTAGGGCCTCCTGCAAAGGAATTTCCGCGGCAGGGTTCTCCACGATTTCGACCACTTCCAACAGACGATGCAGACCAATATTTCCGGTTTTGCGGTCGATCTCAGCCCGGATCTCGTTTTCCATACCGTATTTAGATCGTGCCGCCTTTTGAATAGCCTCTTCCATGGCCTCGACTACAATTTCTGCATCAATCGCCTTTTCCCGCGCTACCGCATCGGCGATTTGCAAGAGTTCCAGGCGATTAGCGCCTACGACTGTTTGTACTTCTGCCATTAGCTTTTTCTCTTCTTCAAAGTGTCTCGGATCACATCATCAGTCAGCACCAATTCGGCGCGGGCGACCTTCTTAAATGGAATAGTTAATTCCTTCACGCTGTTGTTTCTGTTGGTTACAGATAAGAGGACATGGTCTTCATCCAGTCCCAGTAGCTTACCGACAAAACGACGCTGGCCATTTTGCGATTCAACAGTCTCTATGCGCACCTGATTACCCGAGAAACGGGCAAATTCCTCTGCCCG
>CAXGCE010000081.1:0-7350 GCA_964007795.1 uncultured Alphaproteobacteria bacterium
TAAAAATGTCGTCGTCGCCGAAGGCTGCCATCGCCTCGCTCCGACAGCGTTCTAAAGCTTCCTTAAAATCCTCCGCGCTAGCGACAACACGCATGCCCCGACCGCCGCCGCCTGCAGCAGCCTTTAACATCACCGGGTATCCAACGCTTTCGCCAATTCCCTGCGCCTCGGCGACTGATGACAAGGTAGCCGAACTGCCGGGAACTACCGGAATATTACAGGATTGGGCCAAAGAGCGTGCCATCACTTTATTGCCAAACAAAGTCAGGGCAGAGGCTGGGGGACCCACAAACACGATACCTTCGGCCGCGCACATCTCGGCGAAACTCGCATTTTCGGAAAGAAAGCCATATCCGGGATGGATACAGTCGCAATCCATCTGCTTCGCGACATCGATCATTGCGGCACCATCGAGGTAAGCCGCAACGCCGTCTTGGCTCAAGGGGCGGACGTGAGTCGTCATGCAAGTGTGCAAGGACTGGGCATCTATGGAAGCGTGGACGGCCACGGATTCCATGCCCAATGACTTAGCAGCCTTGGCGATGCGGATGGCAATTTCACCCCGATTGGCAATCAATACGCGCTTGTGCAAACCCATGTCGTTTCCTTCAACTCTTTGCTTTGACTCGTTATTGACCCACACTGTCATGATAGAGCATTGGTGAGGAGGAAGAAAATGAGCGGGCGATTGGACGGCAAGGTGGCGGTGATCACCGGCGGGGCCAGCGGCATGGGCCAGGCGACGGTGTACCGTTTCCTAGCCGAGGGTGCTTCGGTGGTAATCGGTGATCTAAACGAGGAAACGGGCAGGGCTACCATGGCCGAGATTGAGGCACGGGGCGCCGCCGATAGGGCGGTCTTCATGGTCACAGACGTGGCGGAAGAGTCAGACATCGAGACCTTGGTAGATTGCGCCACTAGCGAATTCCGGCAGCTTGATTGCGTCTTCAACAACGCCGGCATTGGCGGCGCCATTGGCCCGATCAGCCAAACACGAGTGGAAGAATGGGACTTTACATTCAATGTTCTGACCCGAAGCGTGTTCCTAGGGATCAAGCATGGTGCCCGCGTGATGCAGGCCCAGGGGAAGGGTGGCAGCATTATCTCCACATCGTCCATCGCCGGCCTGGGCGGTGGGGCGGGGCCACACGCATATTCGGCGGCTAAGGGAGCCGTGGTCAATCTGACCCGCGCCGTTTCCGGTGAATTAGCCAACTACCGCATACGCGTGAATACCATCGCCCCTGGGGTGATCAAGACGCCTTTGTTCGCCTCCGGGCGTGAGGCAAAGATGGAGGCATTTGCCTTACCCAAGAACCCGTGGCCTCGCCTCGGTACCGGTGCGGACATCGCCAACATGGCGGTCTACTTGGCCTCAGATGAATCGGAATACATAACCGGGCAAAACCTAGTCGTGGATGGCGGTGTTACCGCCTCGGGCCCGAACATGTGGGGTCACGACCCACAAAGCCCTATGCTTAAGAAATCCGGCGTCACCCATGGCACAACGGGCCGGGGCAACGACCTGCGGGATGTTGAATAAAATTAGCGTCGTTGCCGCATAGGCAGGCTGCTGACTAAGAGAATAATTTTTCACTCGTAAATATGTTATTGGTAAATACAGTTCTACCTTTCACCAAATTCAAGTCTCGACAACCTGAGCCTAGAAAATTTAAGGTCGGCTTTACTCTTTTCAATATTGCAAGACATTTTACTCGAATAGCAGCGCGCTTTTGCATGAATCCACGCCTACCTGCTTACGCGGCGTATCGCGGAGCTTGAGAACGCTCACCAAGGCTCGCCAAAAGGACGAATTTCTACAAGAAAGGAGCGGGTCGACGGCGGCTGGTGTGCCGTGTGGAAGATTTCGCCGGCGATGTCATCCGGCTTGGCAAAGAAATCGTCGGGCTTATCGGTAAGATAATTGCGCACCATGGGCATGTCGATCATGGCGTCAATCACCACATAGGCGATGTGCAGTCCCTGGGGCCCTAACTCTCGTGCCAGGCTTTCCGCCAAGATGCGTTGCGAGGCCTTAGTGGGCGAAAACCCCACAAACCGGGGGATGCCCCGCGAGGCACCTGTATTGCCTGTTATTATCAGGGCGCCATCGCCAGCCGTCACCATTTGCGGTGCCAATTCCTGAGCGGTGACCAATAGACCCGTGGTATTGACCCGGAAATTACGTTCGAACAAATCTATGTCCAATTCGGAGTAGGGCTGAAACGTAGCCAGAGCGGCATTATAGACCACCTTTTTGGGGAGTCCTTGTTCGTCAACGATCCTACGCAAGGTCGCGCGGTAGTTGTCGGGCTCGGCCAAGTCCGAGGGATAGGCCATAGTATGGGGGGTGGAATCAGCGAAACTCAGTAATCGCTCCTCGTGTCGGGCGATCATCGATACTTTATAGCCTCCGTCAACAAACCGGCGCACACAGGCCAGCCCCGTGCCTGCACCTACACCGACCACCAGGCAGTGGGGTCTTTCCATCATGACAAAAACATCTTCAACACAGGTTCCTCTTCGGGAAGTATGATCGTTCCTTGGCATCAGTAGAGCAAGGGTCATTTCATCAATGAGAGATTTGCCCGTCATTGTAGTGATCACCAACATCGGCGGGCGGTCCGCGGCCATGGGTCTAGTACGAAAAATTAATTTTATTACTTGTAATGGCCCTGAATGGAGCGAGTTAAGTGCCGGAATTCAACCGGGACCAGTCGGACCAAAATGTTGGCGTAGAATAGTTAAGTGATGAAGGGATATTCGGTACGGCCAAGGTTGTTTCGCGTGGCTCGCGTCAAAACCATAATTTTTTGACCCCGGAATAAGGATTTTCGGGCCAGTTAGACGACCGCAAGATAATTTGCAAAAACCCAAGAATATAATTCCGCCACAAGGAATCTTAGTCCTTATTCCGTTCATCGGTAACCCGTTTGGCCTTGAATTCGGTTTTTGGCAAAGTGCCAGGAGCAACCACTTCTACATCGCTACGCACTTCGATCTCCGCCCGAAGGGCAGTCATCACCCGTTCCACCAAGGGAGATTCTTGGCCATGATCAGCATGCTCGACCACTACTTTCATCACATCCATGCCGTCTTTATCCCGATTAGTCAGCACGATCTCGAATTCGTCGCCCACCCCCGGCACGGAGCGCACGGCCTTTTCTATCTGGGTCGGGAAGAACTTGATGCCGCGGAGATTGATCAAATCGTCAGCGCGACCAGCAAAACAGCCCATGGCTCGGGCGTGGCTGCGGCCGCAAGCACAGGTATCCGTATTCAAGGTGGTGAAATCACCCACCAGAAACCGCAGTTGCGGCGAGCTTTCCGATATCAAGTTGGTGCAGACGGACAGGCCCCGTTCGCCACGTGGGGTTGCATCCAGGGTATCGGGATCCACCGTCTCCCAGACCTGGACATCTTCCATCAGGTGTAGAAAATAGCCATCTTCGCCTCCGGTGGCAGAACAGGCATAGCCGCCGGCTTGAGGTGCGGCTTCGGTGCAGCCATAGAACTCCACCAGCCGGGCCGACCATAAATCCTCCAACTTTTCCCGCGTAGGGCCAATGGCCATGGACGGCTCACCGCCACAGAATAGTTTACTAACAGACGAGGCCGCGGGGTCTAGGTTCATATCCTGCATTACCCGACCAATGTACAAGGCATAGGATGGGGTGCAGCACAGGATGGTCGGCTTAAACCGGTTGATCATGCCAGCCCGCATGGCGCCGTCCATACCGCCGCCAGGAATCAAACCTATACCCATCTTGGCAAGGCCCATTTGCACACCCCAAGCCCAAACATGAGGGCCATAGCCGGTCATCATGTAGACTGTGTCGGCAGGGGTAAAGCCCATGGCGTGCATGGCACGGGCATTAGACCAAGCCCAAAGCTCACGGTCGATCTGGGAATAGCGGAAAATTCGCGGCGCGCCTGTGGTGCCCGAGGTGGAAAATAGCATCCAGCCACGGAGGCGCCAGATGTCGTCGGTCATGGTCGTATAATGGCCATATGGCGGCGCGGCCTCGGCATCCACAGTCATTTCGAATTTGTCCACCACGGGCCATTTGGCAAGATCTTCGACAGTGGCAATATCTGTCGGTGCAAGGTCGAGGCGGTCGAAACGATTGCGGTAAAAGGCGCTGTTTTCATAGAGGAACGGCGTGACGGCAGCGAGTTTCTCGTTTTGGATAGCGGTAAGCTTATCCCGGCTCGCGCCATCCAGTTTGGGCGACCACATGTTCGGGTCGGCAGCGGCATTGTCGTCATGCTTGAACTTTTCAAGGGTTGCCAGCCAGGTGTTGCGGGTCATCATCGCCTTGTCCGTCATGTGGCTTCTCTTTCCCGCCGTTTAATTATCCCGATCCAGGGCGCGCCAGCCAATGTCGCGGCGGTAGAAGCCGTCCGGCCAGTCGATGGCATCCACCCCCTGATAGGCTCGGTCCCTTGCCTCTCGAATGTCAGCGCCCTGCGCCGTCACACCGAGCACCCGGCCTCCATTAGCTAACAACCTGTCGCCGTCTCGTACTGTACCCGCGTGCAGCACCGAAACGCCGATCGCCGCCTCCGCCGCCTCGACGCCTCTGATCTCAGAACCCTTGGCATATTCGCCGGGATAGCCCTTGGCTGCCATGACGACAGTGATCGCGGCCCGCTCGGACCAGGTGACTTCGTAGCCAGCCAATTGGCCCTTAGCGGCGGCAATCAGGGCAGCGAGCGGATCGCTTTGCCACCGCGCCAGCAGCACTTGGCATTCCGGGTCACCGAAACGGACATTGTATTCGATCAACTGTGGGCCCCGGTCCGTGATCATCAGTCCCGCATACAACACGCCCTTGAAAGAGCGGCCATCCTGTTCCATAGCCCGCATGGTAGGCAGGATAATGCGCTCCATGGTTTTTTGGCGCATTTCCTCCGTCATCACCGGCGCCGGGGAGTAAGCGCCCATGCCTCCGGTGTTGGGGCCCTTGTCGTCGTCGAATACTGCCTTGTGGTCCTGGGCCGTAGCTAGCGGCAGAGCGTTGCGCCCGTCGCACAAGGCGAAGAAGCTAGCCTCCTCCCCCACCATGAACTGCTCCACGACAATTTCCTTACCAGCATCGCCGAATTGGCCACCCAGCACATTCTCAGCCGCGCTTAGGGCTTCTTCCGTGGTTTCACAAACGATGGCGCCCTTGCCCGCCGCCAGGCCGTCCGCCTTAACCACGATGGGAGCTCCCCGGTCCTGGATATAGGCCCGCGCCTCATCGATATCCTGAAAAACTCCATAAGCAGCGGTAGGAATGTTGTGTTTTCGGCACAGCGATTTGGTAAAAACCTTCGACCCTTCCAAAATCGCAGCCCGCCGGTTGGGCCCAAAAGCTAGAATGCCTTCTTGCTCCAGCCGATCCACTAGGCCGCCAACAAGGGGCACTTCGGGCCCTACGATGACAAAATCTACCGTCTCCCGGTGGCAATGGGCGACGATATCATCGAAATCCTCCACGCTGATATCGACACATTCGGCCAGGTTGGCGATGCCGCCATTTCCCGGGCAACAACTTAGCCGCGTCGCCAAAGACGACCGTGCCACCCCCCAACAGAGCGCGTGCTCCCGTCCCCCAGAACCGATGACCAAAACATGCATGCCATCTACGCCTTTCCTGTGTACTCAACCACCACCAAATGTTCCTGGGTGTTGTATCATAGGTGTACAAACAGTTGATCAAGGTTTGTCATCTCATGGTCCAAAATTACTCGGACAACGTGCCTAATCTACCGGAATTCTCCGTGTCCGAGATTGCCGCTGCGGTGAAGCGCGCCGTGGAGGACAATTTTGGTTATGTGCGTATCCGGGGTGAAGTCTCAGGTTTTCTTGCAGCCCGCTCAGGCCATTTGTATTTTTCCCTGAAAGACGACAAGGCCATGATCGAAAGCGTGATCTGGCGCGGCACCGCCGGGAAACTGCGATTTCAACCAGAGGATGGCTTGGAGGTGATTTGTACCGGCAAACTATCCACCTACGCCCCGCGTTCGCGCTATCAACTGGTGGTCGATGCCATGGAGCCGGCGGGTGTCGGCGCCTTGATGGCATTGCTGGAGGATCGGAGACAAAAATTAGCCGCCGAGGGCCTTTTCGCCGAAGAACGGAAGCAAGCTCTGCCGTATTTGCCCCAGGTGATCGGCGTCGTGACCTCGCCCACAGGCGCGGTGATTCGCGATATTCTACATCGCCTGCGTGACCGCTTTCCTTCCCACCTATTGTTATGGCCGGTGCTGGTTCAGGGCCAGGGAGCGGCAGAACAGGTGGCCGGTGCCATTCGCGGCTTTAATGCCTTGGATAATTCTTCCGTCCTGCCCCGTCCAGATCTGTTGATCGTGGCGCGGGGCGGTGGCTCCATGGAAGATCTGTGGGCCTTTAACGAAGAAGTCGTGGCCCGGGCCGCTGCCGACAGCGCAATTCCATTAATTTCGGCCGTTGGGCACGAAACCGACACCACCCTAATCGATTTTGTCGCCGATCGGCGGGCACCGACCCCAACGGCAGCAGCGGAAATGGCCGTACCCGTGCGTTCAGAACTGGTTTCGGATGTATCGGATCTGGGCCGGCGCCTAGGGCTGGGTCTTCAGCGCGGCCTGTCCCAACGGCGTCGTGAATTGGGTGGTCTGACTCGGGGCCTACGTGGACCGCGAGAACTATTGGCCCTAGCCCGACAACGACTGGATGAGTGTGCAGAGCGACTACACCGTGCTCTACTGACGTTCGGAGGGGAAAAGCGCGCAGGGCTTATGGCGATCAGGTCACGCTTGCGGTTAGCCCTAGTGGCGGACCGGATCGATACCAGTCAACGCGTCCTGGCCGAATTCGACAGGCGTCTGTGCCGTGTTGTGGAAAACCGTATCAAGGCCGATGGACTGCGACTGACGGGCCAGGGAAAATTATTGGAAAGTCTAAGTTTCGAGCGGGTTTTAGATAGAGGATTTGCCGTGGTGCGAAAGCAGAACAACACCGTGGTTACAGCCGCCGCTAGCGCGGCGGCGCGGGAGGCGTTGGCCATCACCTTCCGTGACGGTGATATAACCGTAACGGTCGACGGCGACGATGCTACGGCAAAGCTAAAATCAAGAGCCATTACCAAAGGAAAAGCGACAAACGGCGGCCAGAGTTCGCTGTTTTGAGGTGCCTGGCTGCTTTTTGTCTTCTCCTGCTAGCGCCCTTCACCACCTGGGCCGGGCCGCCAGCTTTGTCGGGTAATTTTACCCAAGGTGGCCTAGTATTCGGTCGCACCGAACCAGACACCAGAATTGAATTCGACGGGCGGGCGGTCCGGGTCAACAGGAGTGGCGACTTCATCTTTGGGTTTGGTCGTG
>CAXGCE010000082.1:0-7262 GCA_964007795.1 uncultured Alphaproteobacteria bacterium
TCCGTGGGCGGCGCCCACCGGAACTCAACCTCGACCATCGTCGCTTTGGGCGATGCCATCGAACAAGCTCTGAAGGGATTAGAGGGCAAGGATGGTGGGACCTTGCGCCAACATCGGCGGGATAAATTTCTGGCCATGGGCCAACTGCTATAGTTTATATTCCATTTCTATCTTTTCGCCAGGCCCTACCGGTCCCCATGTGCGATAATTTACCCTTGCTACAGTTTAGGCAAATTTTCGTCAGTGTAATTCTGGGCTAATCTTGAACTATTTAACCGACGGTTTAAGCTCCCTGGTGGTATTGCGGGTCTTGAACAAGGTCCCACATTGAGCGCACCCACATTGCCTGGGATGTCAATAAATGGGCTAGAATAGACCGGATATCTGCTAACTGTTCCCTGTGCCGCATCTGCGGCGTAGGAAAAATAAATATTGTGGATCGTCACGTGACCTTCTGCGGGAGGTATGTGGTTCTTTATGGGAATCGCAAATTTAATAGGCCAATTTGCCTGTTTCCGTGCAAATATTTCGCGGTCACCTCGGTTTCTACGGCCGCAGGGGTAACGGCGTGGGGAGTTAATGCCTAAAAGCGCACAGGCACGACACGGGCGCCTCGAACCTGACCAGGGGCCCAGGCCACCGCGTTGGGATCGCTCAGCTCAAATTCCGGAATACGCTTGAACCAGGTCTTCAAGGCGACTTCCATTTCCATCCGCGCTAGGTTGGAGCCGGAGCAGCGGTGAATTCCGATGCCAAAGGCTATATGCCGGTTGCGCTGCCGGTCGATCACCGCCTCGTCCGGATTTTCGAACACTGCCGGGTCCCTGTTGGCGGCAGGAAAATTGATCATCAGGCGTTCGCCCTTTTTGATGGTGCTGTCCCCATGCTCCACATCCTCCATGGCGATACGGCCCACGGATACTGGGGAATGCAGGCGTAGCATCTCCTCGACCGCGGTGGGAAACAGCTCCGGCTCGTCCGCTAGGCGCCGCCGATCCTCGGGGTGGGTGGCAAAATGCAGCATGGATGAACCGATGGAGCTCCAAGTTGTGTCGATGCCGGCGATCAGGGTCAGGACACACATCTTAATGATGGTCTTATCTGTCAGAGCTTCATCGTCAATTTCTGCCTGTGCCAATAATGAAATGAAGTCGTCGCCGGGGCTCTCGCGACGATCGGAAAGTTGTTTGGTGAAGAAGGCCACTATCTTTTTGTGACTTTCTGTCCGCAGCTCAATATTCTCGGCGCCCAATTCAACTATGCCACGTACCCATTCGACAAATTCGTCGCTCTGGTTCGGGTCGATGCCTAGGATATGGCTGATTACTCGTGGTGTGATTTGCTGCGCATAATCGGCGGCCGCGTCGCATTCACCTTTATCAATGAAGTCGTCAATCAGCTTGTTGCAAAGCTCTTCTGTATAGGCGCGGTAGTTCTCCACGGCCTTGGGCGTGAAGAACGGCAGCATCAATCTGCGCAGGGGAATGTTCTCGGGCGGGTCCATGGTTATGGGGGGAAATGTTTCGGTATTGTAGTGGGCCAACAGGTCCTTGCCCTCGGGCATTTCGACGACTGAAACCTGCCTGTTGGATAACTCTGGTACCTTGCGGACTAGCGCTTGCGCATCTTCATACGTGGTGGTTAGCCAAAATCCGCCCCGCTCTTCAGTACGGGAAAACGGGCATTGGTCGCGCATTTTTCGCCAGATGGGGCCGGGATCGCGGTTGTATTCCGCGTTGAATATATCAAAATTTTTTGACAAATCTTCTGCCGGGCAGGTGGTCGGGTTTTGCTTATCCACGGCAAAGGCTCCTATGTTCCCATTATATAAAATAAAACAAATTTTAGGAAAAAATGTCAATAGGAAATAATTATTTCCATACGGAAATAAACTGTCTAGTTTATAGATCATGAGAATGACATCCACAGAACTACGTAAGCCTGTCGTTGCCGTGCAGCGTGCCGTGCAAATCATGCGTTTTCTGGGCGCCACACAGCATCCTGCCGGGGTAAATGAGGTGGCCCGGGCCCTGGGCATCGTGCCGTCAACCTGCCTGCATATTCTCAAAACCCTGGATCATGACGGCCTAGTTAGCGAAGACAAGGCCAACAAGAAGTATCAGTTGGGGCCTGCTTTGTTGCGGTTTGCGCGGGATATGGTCGGATCCAATGAATTTGTGCGAAACGTACAGGGAGTGCTCGATCGGATTGCGCAACGCCATGAAGTCACTACCGTGGCCGTCTGGCAAGAAGGTATGGACCGAATCATCGTCGTCGCCAAAGCCAACGCGCCGACTAACTTCTCCATCAATGTTAACATTGGCAGCCGATTCCCAGCTTTGACTTCGGCTATAGGCCATTGTTTTGCGGCCAACATTGAAGGGAATCCGGAACATCTGCGCGAGGCTTTTGAAGAATTAAAATGGCAGGACCCACCGCTCTTCACTGATTGGGTTAAGGACATCGCTTTTGCTCGGGAACACGGCTATGCCGTGGACAAAGGTCACCATATTCGCGGCGTCACGGTGGTCGCCGCGCCTGTGTACGCAGCCGTTGCCGGCACCACCCGGGCAATCGCTGGTGTGGGACTTTACGAGCAATTGACGGGTGCGGCCAGGACTGCGCTGGCTGAGGATCTGAAATCCAGCGCCGTCGCCCTGTCCGAGACCTATTCCGAATCCATCATTAGACGTCCCGTGTAAATTTCCCATGACGGTGGCTCTGCCGGGTGCGAATATCCGCCTTGGGAGAACAACATGAGTGAATTGGACAACTTGCCCTTCGTGGGATTGAAGGTTCTGGATATCTCGCAAGGGGTGGCCGGCCCCCATTGCGGTATGCTCCTGGCTCGCCATGGGGCGGATGTAGTCAAGTTGGAGCCTTTGATCGGAGACTGGGGCCGGCGGATCGGTAAGAGATATGGCGACAATTGTGCCTATGGCATGGCTTTCAACCGGGGCAAGCGTAGTTTGGCTTTGGATCTCAAGAACCCTGGAGGAAACTGCGTTGCGCGCCGTCTGGCTAAAGAGGCCGATGTGCTGATTGAGAACAACCGTCCAGGCGTCACTGACCGCCTGGGTTTAGGCTACGATACCGTCAAGGATGAGAACCCGGATATCATTTATCTTTCAATAAGCGGCTTTGGCCAGACAGGGCCAAACGCCAACTTGCCGGCCACGGATTCAGTCATGCAGGCTTTCTCCGGCCTGATGTCAATCAACAAGGGCAACGATGGCTTGCCGCAAAGGATTAATCTACTCGCCATCGACGTGATGACTGGCTTGTACGGCTTTCAGGCCGTTGCCCCTGCGCTCTACCGCCGCGCCTTGAAGGGTGGTGGCACCCATATTAAGACCTCACTAATGGAGGCCGTTGGTGCCTTTCAATCGGCCAAGATGATTGAATATGAACTTGAGGGTGGTGTTGAAGCACCGTTGGGTGTACCCGTGGCTATGTTCGCCACAAAGGACGGCTTCCTCAATATCAATGGCCGCCGAGACGAACATTTCGTTGCCTTGTGCCAGATCGCCGGTCTACCGGAACTGGCGGAAGACCCAAGATATAAAACTCCGGAAGACCGGATAGAAAACGAAGCAGATTTGATGCCGCCCTTGCGGACGGCACTTGCAAATATGACGATGTCGAACTTGTTGGTGAAGCTAATCGACGCGGATGTTCTGCACGCTCGAGTTCAGACCTATGGCGATTATTTTCAATGTGATCACGTTCGCGGAGTGCAAGCCGTCCGTTGGATAGAACAATCCGGCGTCGGACCCATCCCCATGCCGACCCTCCCGGGAATTCGACCGCTGCAAGACGGGGATCCCATGGCGCACGCCCCGCACTTGGGCGAACACAGTCGCGAGATTTTGTTGGAACTTGGGCACACCGATGGAGAGGTCCGGGCCTTGGTGGGTGGTGGCGCCATCAGATTGCATGCAGCGTAGATAGTCTAGTCACAGCGATGAATTTATTGCCTATAGCCATCGTGTTGGCAGTGCAATGGATGCCGGATAGGCAATATCTGATGAAAAAACCTAGATAGACTCAAATCTGGTAGCGGCCTTCATGAACGCCTGTACCGCTAATGGAACACACTGCACAACATTGTGAATTCGGTATCTGTAACCGTCGCAACCGTATTCTAGAACTACTCTAACTGCCGTGGCAGTGCTTGTACTTTTTGCCAGACTTACAGGGGCAAGGGGCATTACGTGGAACCTTGCCCCAGGTGCTGGCGTCAAGGGGGTCTAGGGTAGCCGCTGCCTGCCGGGTGCGGGTCGGCAGGGGAGGGTGCGCTCCATCTCCCCCCGGGACAGGGCCTTGGCCGTCTTCGCCGGCCATAATCAGGTCCTCCCCCATCTCATTTTCCCCGGCGATGAGGTCCAAATGCCGTTCCTCCAGCATCATGGGTGTGGCTTGTTGATTGATTAGCATGTTCCCTTCCGGATCAGCCTGCAACTCGATATGGGCGAGGACGCGTGTTGTCGTGGTGCGCAGCTCCACCAGCAGATTTTCGAACAGAGCGAAGGCCTCTGACTTATATTCGTTTAACGGATCGCGCTGGCCATAGGCGCGCAGGACGATGCCACCGCGTAGATGATCCAGGGTCAACAGATGTTCTTTCCAAGTCTGGTCCAGCAGTTGCAGCAGCAGCCCCTTCTCGATCATGCGCATGACGTCGGGGCCATAATTGGCTGCCTTTTCCGCCATGCGCCGGTCCGTTGCGACACTGATACGCTTGCGAATTTCCTCGTCCGCGATACCTTCCTCTGAGCACCATTCGGGGATCGGTAGATCCAAGGCGAATACCTCACCAACTTCTTGCCGCAGGCCTTCGGCATCCCATTGCTCCGCATAGGCCCGTTCGGGAATATGGTGGGCAACCAAATTGTCGATCACGTCCGAGCGCATGTCGACAATGGTGTCCTGCACATCCTCAGCGTCCATTAGCTCCAAGCGTTGTTCATAGATTACCTTGCGCTGATCGTTCATGACATCGTCATATTTCAGCAAGTTCTTGCGCAAATCGAAGTTGCGAGCCTCCACCTTCTCTTGGGCCTTTTCTAGCGCCTTGTTTACCCAGGGGTGGATGATCGCCTCGCCCTCTTCCAAGCCCAGCTTGCGCAGCATTCCGTCCATTCGTTCAGAGCCGAAAATGCGCATCAAGTCATCCTCCAGGCTGAGGAAAAATTTTGATGCGCCGGGGTCGCCCTGTCGGCCCGATCGGCCGCGCAACTGGTTGTCGATACGTCGGCTTTCATGGCGCTCTGTGCCGATGATGAACAGCCCGCCCGATGTCAGGACCTTGGCCCGTTCTTCTTTGATCTCCGACTGGATCTTCATGGCCTTGATCTCGTCAACCGTGTTGTTGGGGGCCGTCGCCTCCATAGCTACGCGCATCTCTAGGTTGCCACCCAATTGGATATCCGTGCCCCGGCCAGCCATGTTGGTGGCAATGGTCAGGGCGCCGACGCGACCAGCCTGAGCAATGATATAGGCTTCCTGTTCGTGATGGCGGGCGTTCAGAACGTTGTGTTTGACTTTCTTCTTCTTCAAAAGTTCCGATAGCACTTCTGATTTTTCGATGGACACGGTACCGATCAAGGCAGGCTGTCCTCGCTTTTGGCAATCTGCGATCAGTTCTGCGATGGCGGCAAATTTTTCTTCTTCCGTACGATAGACCTCATCGTCCTGATCGTCGCGGATCATTTCTAGATGGGTAGGGATTTCTACCACCGCTAGTTTGTAGATTTCCAGGAACTCTCCGGCTTCCGTCATGGCGGTGCCGGTCATGCCGGACAACTTCGGGTACAGCCGGAAGTAGTTTTGGAAGGTGATGGAAGCGAGGGTTTGATTCTCGGGCTGGACCTCAACCCCTTCCCTGGCCTCCAAAGCCTGATGCAGGCCTTCGGAATATCGCCTTCCTTCCATTGCGCGGCCGGTGAACTCGTCGATGATGACAATTTTGTCGTCCTTCACCATGTAATCCACGTCGCGCTGAAACATCTGGTGGGCGCGGAGAGCTTGGTTGACGTGGTGCACCACCGTGACATTTTCCATGTCGTAAAGATTGTCGCCTTGCAGCAGATCAACCTCCCGCAACAGAACCTCGACGGTTTCCGTCCCCTCTTCTGTGAAGTTCACCGTGCGGGCCTTTTCGTCCTTTTCGTAGTCGGATTCCGAGAGTTTTGGCATCAAGAGGTCAATTTTCCGGTACAACTCGGACGAGTCTTCCGCTTGGCCGGAAATAATCAGAGGCGCGCGCGCCTCGTCGATTAAGATAGAATCCACTTCATCGACGATTGAGAAATTAAATGGCCGTTGCACCATGGAGGCACGGTCGAATTTCATATTATCACGCAGATAATCGAAGCCGAATTCGTTGTTGGTGCCGTAGGTGATGTCGCAGGCATAGGCGGCGCGGCGTTGGTCGTCGTCTAGGCCGTGGACAATACATCCCGTGCTTAACCCCAGCTTTTCATAAACCACGCCCATCCAGTTGGCATCGCGTTGGGCTAGATAGTCATTAACGGTGACCACATGGGCGCCTTTGCCGGAAAATCCATTCAAGTATACCGGCAGGGTAGCGACCAGTGTCTTGCCTTCGCCAGTACGCATTTCGGCGATCTTGCCCTGATGGAGCACCATCCCACCCATCAATTGCACGTCGAAATGTCGTTGCCCCAATGTGCGCTTGGCAGCCTCGCGTACGGCGGCAAAGGCTTCAGGCAACAAGTCGTTTTGACTTTCGCCGTTTTCGTGACGTTGGCGGAATTCATCGGTCTTAGCCGACAGTTGATTGTCAGAGAGCGCCTCGAACTCCGGTTCCAGCGCGTTGGTCATGGCCACGGGTTGAGCTAAATCCTTGAGAACGCGCTCATTGGACGAGCCGAAAAGGCGTTTCGCGATGCCGCCTAGAATAGCCATCAAAATTTCCCAAAAATACAAATAAAACTAACAGACATGCCCGCGCCCACTGGCAGGCGGTGCGCGAGGTTTTACGACCAGTGAGACATAAGGGCCGCCAGCGCCCCTGTCAACGGAACCGGAAGGCCTGATCATCAACCGCGCGCCAGACAATATAGTGTGAGAGAAGGCGTTAACGACTTGAAAGCAATCACGCAATCATCAATATTGCCTCTTGGCGCGGCGACGACCGGCCATATCCTTACAATGGCAAATGAAAGTCCAATCCATGATCCGATTTTTTCGCGCGCCATTTTCTGCCTGCTTGATAGTTGTCACCTTATTTGCCGCTG
>CAXGCE010000083.1:0-7258 GCA_964007795.1 uncultured Alphaproteobacteria bacterium
GCCCGCCCCCACGATCAATACGTCAAAGTGTTCCGCATGTAGATGCGCATTCTCGCGAATTTGAATATCTTTGACGATGTTCATAACCTACTCCCTACAAATTTTTCCTGGCAACAATGTCGAATTGGTCATTGTCACATTGATCTGGGGCAATACAATTTATTCAGCTGCTGCCAGATTTAAACGCTCTGACTTGACAGCAGCGGTTTCGGCTGTCCAGCGCGCCAAGACGTCCTCGGATTTTGCTTCCTCTTCAGCCAAAATCATTTCATGACGGCCTGAACGAACTGTAAATTCTACTTGTAGACCGTTGGGGTCATGAAAATAGATAGATGTCACGAAACCATGATCCACAGGCCCACGCACAGGTAGGCCAAGACTTTCCAGCTTATCTTTGAAATATTTCTGGGCTTCTAAATTTTCTAATTCAAAGGCGAAATGATATTCCTGCATGCCATCCTTATTTTTGAAGTAGTCTTCCTTGACGCTGTCGGGCAAGTCAAAAAAAGCTATATAATTGCCGTCTTCCATTTCAAAGAACAGGTGCATGTAGCGCAGATCCTCGTCCGTGCCTGGCCTTTTATCGATGGCAAGGGTGGCCCGCATGCGCATGCCTAGAACGTCACAGTAGAAGTCGCGGGTTTCCTTTGCATCGCGGCAAAGATAGGCGCTGTGATGAATGCCCAGAATTTTTGGTAACCTGGTCATAATTATCTCCTACTTAATTCGAAATTTTTGTTTTGACGGTAACAATTCAAGAGGTTCTGATCAATTCAACCCGTTTCCCTTTGGCCGTCATTGCTAGACGTCCGTGTTTCAGATCTAAAGCGTCCGCACCGAAGATCTCCTTGCGCCATCCGTGCAGGGCGGGGACATCCGCCTTATCGTCTAACGCGATCCGCTCTAAATCAGAGACAGAGGCAACAAGTTTCGGCGCTACATCGTTTGCATCGCATTTTGTTTTTAACAGCACTTTCAACAGGCTGATCAGTGGGCTAAGACCACGCGGAAGTACCACTTGTGCGTTGGGCTTGGGAACATCCTCCGCGGCTAGAATTCTCCCCGCCTGAATGGCGGCCAGCAATTTTTGACCGGCGGGACCTTCGGCTAGTCCTTTCGGAACCGCCCTTAGATGTGCGAGGTTTTTGATAGTCCCAGGCATCTCGGCCGCCAGTTCCTGTATGGCTTCGTCCTTCAAGACATGACTGCGCGGCATGTTTCGCCGTTGTGCTTCGCGTTCTCGCCAGGCGGCTAGTTCCTTGGCAACGCCCAGATATTGGGTATTACGGCTGCGCAATTTAAGGCGGCGCCAGGCTTCTTCTGGAATTTGATCATAAGTGGCGTTATCAGTCAGCACCCCAAGTTCCTCTTCCAGCCAATGGGCGCGTTGGGATTTTTCTAGTTGTCTGCATAAGGCCTCGTAAACCTTCAACAGATGGGTGACGTCGTCCAGGGCATAGCCAATTTGTTTGCCACTTAGCGGGCGGCGGCTCCAGTCCGTGAAACGGGATCCTTTGTCTATCCTAGCGCCAGCGAATTTCTCTACCAGGCGGTCATAGCCTACGGAATCGCCAAACCCGCACACCATCGCGGCGATTTGCGTATCAAACAACGGGGTCGGTACTGCGCCATTCTGCTGTACAAATATTTCAACATCCTGACGCGCGGCGTGGAAGACTTTGATCACCTTAGAATTTGCCAGCAAATCGGCGAGCGGCGTTAGGTTGATACCATCAACCAGCGGGTCGATGGCACGGGCAATATCGTGATTAGCGAGCTGGATCAGGCACAAACGCGGCCAATAAGTGCGGTCACGAATGAATTCCGTGTCGATTGTGATAAAAGGAGATTGGGACAGTTGGGCACAAAACCCGGCCAATGTCTCGTCATTGTCGATGAGTTCAGTAATACGCTGGGGTGACATGGCTCAAACCTATACACAATTTTGGCCGCTTCGTCGTTACGTATGTTTCCGCGGAAAAATTCACCAATTTCCCGTCCGCAGACTTGACACAAAGGCTTGTTCTGTGCGGTTTAGCGCCGCCGCCAGAGGGAACGGCCTGGTCGGTAAATACAGCCTATCCAAGGATCGCAAACATGCATATTTATCGTAGTCATACCTGTGGAGCGTTGCGCCTGTGCGACGTCGGACAAACCACCCGAGTTTCCGGTTGGGTGCACCGGAAAAGAGACCATGGCGGCTTGTTGTTCATCGATTTGCGGGATAACTACGGTATCACCCAATGCGTTATCGAACCTAACAACGATTATTTCGCTACGGCAGAGGTGGTGCGACCAGAGAGCGTTATTCGAATTGAAGGTGTGGTGTTGGCTCGGGACGAAGAAACCATCAACAGGGACTTGCCGACCGGTGAAGTCGAGGTGCGTATGGAAAAACTGGATCTTCTATCGGCGGCAGAGGAGTTGCCGTTGCAGGTCTTTGGGGACCAGGTCTACCCTGAGGAAACTCGGCTGCGTTACCGCTTCCTAGATTTGCGAAGGCCCGCTATGCACAGAAACATTCTGCTGCGCAGTAAAATCATATCCTCAATCCGACGGCGCATGGAAGAACAGGGATTTATCGATTTTCAGACACCGATTTTGACCGCATCCTCACCCGAGGGCGCGCGCGATTTTCTAGTGCCCAGCCGATTACATCCGGGCCGGTTCTATGCTCTGCCACAGGCTCCTCAACAGTTCAAACAATTGGCGATGATTGCTGGGTTCGACCGCTATTACCAAATTGCCCCTTGCTTTCGTGACGAGGATGCCAGGGCCGACCGTAGTCCCGGTGAATTTTATCAGTTGGATTTGGAAATGAGTTTTGTGGAACAAAAGGATGTATTCCAAGCGGTTGAGCCGGTCATGCATGGAGTGTTTGAGGAATTTGCTAACGGCGCCAGTGTCACTTCCGTGCCGTTTCCCCAAATTCCATATACCGAATCGATACTTAAGTATGGTAATGACAAGCCTGATTTGCGTATACCGATGGAAATCTCTGACGTATCCCTGGTTTTCGACGGCTCAGACTTCCAACTTTTTGCCAAGATGGTGGCCGATGGCGGCGTCGTTCGAGCAATACCCGCGCCAGGTGCCGCCTCTCAACCACGTAGTTTTTTCGACAAGATGAACGATTGGGCTCGGGAAGGGGGCGCCCCCGGCATGGGTTGGATTAGTTTTGCCGATGGCATTGGCAAAGGTCCGATCGCCAACCGGTTGGATGACGAACGCATGGCAAATTTGAAGGAATTGACCGGCTGCAAAGATGGCGACGGCCTATTCTTTGCCGCGGGCAAGGAAGTGGAGGCAGCTCAATTGGCCGGCCTTGCCCGTCTAAAGGTCGGGCATGACCTAGATTTAATAGAAAAGGATGCCTATCGGTTTTGTTGGATCGTGGACTACCCAATGTACGAATGGAACGAGACGGAACAAAAGGTCGATTTTTCGCATAATCCCTTTTCCATGCCTCAGGGAGGTTTGGAAGCCTTGGAAAGTAAGTCGCCGTTGGACGTCCTTGGCTACCAATACGACATCGTCTGTAATGGCGACGAATTGGCCTCTGGCGCGATCCGGAACCATTCGCCGGAGATCATGTACAAGGCATTCGAGATTGCCGGGTACGGTCCGGCGGAAGTGGAAAATCGCTTCGGCGGTATGCTCAGCGCCCTGAAGTTTGGCGCCCCGCCACATGGCGGTATTGCCCCTGGCATTGACCGTATAATTATGCTGCTGGCCAAAGAACCAAATATCCGTGAAGTGATCATGTTTCCCATGAACCAACAGGCCCAGGACCTGATGATGAGCGCACCGGCGCCTGCGGATGCTAAGCACCTGAGGGAGATACACATACGGACCATCGTGCCGGAGGCGATAAAGCCGCAGTAGGGCTAGATCAACTTAGGTCCGGTGATTTTGCTCAGATGGTTGGGCCGCGGTAGAAGTTAATCTTTCGGTCTGGTTGATTTCGAAATCCAAAAGAGCCTTGTTTGCAATGGCGAGTTCTTTCACTATTGACTTGTCCGCGGCCAAATTTACATGAAGCGCTGCTTCATTACATACCGTGTGATTACCAATCGCGCCAAAATCCAACGGGTCCACCCTGATACTGAGATCTCGTGTCGCGATCCTGGTGTGGAAACCTAAAGTCTTCTCACACCACCATATGTTATTAAATTAGCAGACATGCAGCGGATCTTTTATTGCCCGGCTCGCCCCTTCAGACGGGGTTGTCGCTGTTTGCATTATCCTATCAGGATTGGGGAAATTCTTAAACGAGTGGCCAAGCCATGATTAACAAAAAAAGGGGGCGCGGTGAACACCGCGCCCCGAGTCTCAACAGGGAGGACTCTTACGCTACTCTACTTTGACTACAGCCTCCTGTGCCCCGTCCCAGAATAGGCAGGGGCCCTTGCGGGGGCGTTAGCTGCAGCCTGAAGTACCCCCACAGGTGTTGCATTTTAAACAGGTGCCGTTTCGTAGCAGGGTGAAGTTGCCACATTCACCGCAGGCATCTCCCTCATAACCTTTCATGCGTGCCTCGCGGATACGGTCCAGACGTTCATCAACTTTATCCTTAATGTCAGGATCAAATGTCACTGCGGCCCCTTTGCCATTGCCAGTTACATTGTTTATGGCGAGTACCTTTCCAGTACCGGTGCCAGCTGCGTTGGCCGTCCCGGTGCCGCCGTCGTTGCCTCCTGTCAGGACAAGCAAGGAGCGGCCCCTGACATAACCACGTGAGGCCACGCTTTGGGCCGCAGCGGCCAGGTATTCCTTGTTAACTTCATTCTCCGCTTCTTCCTCGGTCAAGCCGGTTCCTAAGGTATCGGGACGCAGGTCTTCGGGGTCTACATGCGCTAGTTCGTTGCGGCCGAGGTACGATACGGCCAACTCGCGGAATAGATAATCCAACACCGAAGTAGACATCTTGATGACGTCGTTGCCTTCAACCATGCCGTTAGGTTCGAACCGAGTAAAAGTAAAGGCGTCCACATAATTCTCCAGCGGTACGCCGTGCTGCAGACCCAGGGAAATAGCGATGGCGAAGCTGTCCATTAGGCTACGGAAGGCGGAGCCCTCCTTGTGCATATCGATAAATATTTCGCCCAGGGAGCCATCTTCATATTCACCGGTACGCAAATAGACTTTATGACCTCCCACAACGGCCTTTTGCGTATAGCCTTTGCGCCGTTGGGGTAGTTTACGTCGTTTGGCGATTATGCGCTCTACGACCCTTTCAGCTACAACAGCGGGTTCTACTCTAGATGCGGCGAGAGTTGCTTCGAGCGTCTTTTCGCCATCCTCACCCAGACTATCAAACAGGGCGGACGAAAGCGGTTGCGAGAGTTTTGAGCCATCCCGGTAAAGAGCGTTCGCCTTAAGGCCGAGCCGCCAGGAATCCTGATAGGCCTTCTTGCAATCCTCAATAGTTGCCGAATTGGGCATATTTATTGTCTTGGAGATTGCACCCGAGATAAACGGTTGCGCGGCCGCCATCATGCGGATGTGGCTATCCACGGTCAGAAAACGCTTGCCGATGCGGCCACACAGATTGGCGCAGTCAAACACGGGTAGGTGCTCATCCTTTAGATGAGGCGCGCCTTCCAAGGTCATGGCGCCGCAACAATAGACATTGGCAGCCTCGATCTGCCCTTCCTCAAAACCTAGTGTGCCTAGCATATCAAACGAGAAATCGTTCATTTGCTCTTTACTGAAGCCCAATGCCTCAAAGCAAAAATCCTCGCCCAGTGTGAATTTGTTAAAGACGAAGCGAATGTCGAAAGCACTTTCCAAGCCATCCTCGACTTTACCGAGCTCCTCGTCGCCAAAACCATGGGAGCGTAGCGCTTCATGGTTGATGTCAGGCGCTCCGGAAAGAGTGCTGTGGCCAATCGCGTAGTTGACAATCTCGTCGATTTGAAACTGATTGTATCCTAACGCCGTCAGAGCAGCTGGCACCATGCGGTTGATTATCTTGAAGTAACCGCCGCCGGCCAGTTTCTTGAATTTTACCAGGGCAAAATCAGGTTCAATGCCTGTGGTATCACAATCCATGACCAGGCCAATGGTGCCGGTTGGGGCGATAACTGTGGCCTGGGCGTTTCGGTAGCCGTATTTTTTGCCTAATTCCAACGCCAAGTCCCAGGCTTTGGCAGCGGCCACTGCCAGGGCCGAATCTGGACAATCTGCCGCCTTCAAGGGCACAGGCATGATTTCCAGACCATCAAAATTTTTGGTCGCACCAATTGCGGCACGGCGATGGTTCGTAATCACCCGCAGCATGTGTGGTGCGTTTTCCGCGTAACGGGCAAAGGGCCCCATTTCCTTGGCCATTTCGGCTGAAGTGGTATAGGCGGTGCCCGTCATCAGGGCCGTTATTGCAGCGCACAGCGAGCGGCCCTGTTTACTGTCATAGGGCAGCCCCAAAGCCATGAGCAGACCGCCAATATTGGCATAACCAAGACCTAAGGTGCGGTAATCATAGGACAGTCGTGCGATTTCTTTGGAGGGGAATTGCGCCATCATCACGGAAATCTCAAGTACTATGGTCCATAGACGCGTGGCGTGGCAGAAGCCGTCCACGTCGAACAATCCGTCTTCTTTCAGAAAGGTGGCCAAATTAATCGATGCCAGATTGCAGGCCGTATCGTCCAGAAACATGTATTCGGAACATGGGTTGGAGGCCCTGATCGCGCCTCCTTCAGGACAGGTATGCCACTCGTTGATCGTGGAGTGATATTGCAGGCCTGGGTCAGCGCTGGCCCAGGCTGCATTACCGATGCTTTCCCACAAATCACGGGCCTTGATGGTGCGTGCCACCTTGCCGTCGGTCCGCCGGTAAAGTTCCCAATCGCTATCGTTTTCGACTGCCCGCAGAAAATCATTCGTGACCCGCACCGAATTGTTTGAATTTTGCCCTGAAACCGTTAGGTAGGCATCCGAATCCCAATCAGTGTCGAAGGTGGGAAATTCAATCTCCGTATAACCCTGCTTGGCAAAATCAATTGTGCGCCGCCAGTAGTTTTCTGGGATCATCGCGGCCTGGGCGGCCCGAAGTGCCGTTTTCAAGGCTGGGTTTCTGGACGGATCAAACCGCCCATCATGTTCGTCCGTGGGTTCGTTCTCCCCAGTGCCTTCCTGGCAAGCTGCCATTACGGCCTGCAGGTGTTTGGCGGTGACGCGAGATCCAGCAACTAGTGCGGCTACCTTCTGCTCTTCCACCACTTTCCAATTTACATAGTCATCAATATCCGGGTGG